>JARRNI010000082.1:0-10323 GCA_037385125.1 Pseudolabrys sp. | reverse complement strand
CGCGGCGACTTCCGCCGCAAGGCGACGCTGGCCGAATACGGCTTCCGCCTGCCCTCCTGCATGGACAACCGGCCGCTGCGCTTCGAGGAATGGGACGCCATGCGCCCGCAGACGCTCGCGGTCTCCGCCACGCCCGGCAACTGGGAGCTGGAGGAATCCGGCGGCGTGTTCGTCGAGCAGGTGATCCGCCCCACCGGTCTGATCGATCCGCCGGTCGAGGTGCGCCCCGCCCGCACGCAGGTCGATGACCTGGTCGGCGAGGTGCGCGAAGTTGCCGCCAAGGGCTACCGTTCGCTCGTCACCGTGCTGACCAAGCGCATGGCCGAGGACCTCACCGAATATCTGCACGAGCAGGGCATCCGCGTGCGCTACATGCACAGTGACATCGACACGCTGGAGCGCATCGAGATCATCCGCGACTTGCGGCTCGGCGCGTTTGACTCGCTGGTCGGCATCAACCTGCTGCGCGAGGGCCTCGACATTCCCGAATGCGCGCTGGTCGCCATTCTCGACGCCGACAAGGAAGGCTTCCTGCGCAGCGAGACCTCGCTCATCCAGACCATCGGCCGCGCGGCGCGCAACGTGGACGGCAAGGTGCTGCTCTATGCCGATCAGGTCACCGGCTCGATGCAGCGCGCCATCGAGGAAACCGAGCGCCGGCGCGAGAAGCAGATCGAATACAACACCGCCAACGGCATCACGCCGGAGAGCATCAAGCGCTCGATCCACGACATTCTCGACTCGGTCTACGAGCGCGACCACGTGCTGGTGTCGACCGGCGGCGCCGGCGCGCGCGAGGGCGGCTTCGAGGAGGCCGCCACCATCGGCCACAATCTGGAGGCGGTGGTGGCCGACCTGGAGACGCGCATGCGCGAGGCCGCCGCCGATCTCGACTTCGAGCAGGCCGCCCGCGTGCGCGACGAGATCAAGCGGCTGAAGCAGACCGAGCTGGCGGTGTTGGACAACCCCAGCGCACGCAATGTGATGGGCGCGCAGGCGAAAGGCTTGAAAGCGCGCGCAGCGCGCTCACCCTCTCCCCTGGGGAGAGAGGGTCGCCGCCCGCAGGGCGGCGGGGTGAGCGGGAAAGGTCCGGGCGATCCGGCGAGCCGCCCCCACAAGCCCGACCTCGACGAAATGGGCATCGGCACCTGGCACGAAGTGAAGCCGTCGCAGTCGGACGACAGCCGCTTGCCGCGCCGAAGCCCGCAGGGCGAAGGCGGGCGCAGCAAGCTCGGAAGGCCGGGGGTGCGCGACGGATTCAAGCGGCGGAAATAATAGCAACAGCTTTGGAATTCTACTTCTTTATTTGTCAGCCGCTAATTTTTGGAGTCTTTCAAAAAAGACCTTCGGCGAGGAACCCTGAAACATTCGATCAAGCAAGAACGAATCTATGGCTCCAGCGGCTGCGCCAGCGGCTACGCCAGCGGCTGCATCAAGTGTAACTGCACTAGCAATTCCGACCCCGACTTGCGCCAAAAATCGTATTGTTCGTGCTGTTGCGGATTGGATACCGGGCACTTGCTGTAGCAATTTTGCGTACTCGCGAGCTACATAGTCCGTGTCTGTTCGGACATTTTCCTGAAACCATGGGTCAGTCGCGCATGAGAAAAAGCCTTTGGCTACTTCGGTATCCAAGGTCCAAGCCCGATTGTACGACCTGGTCGATTCCGCGCCAGATCAACCTCACATTCGGTCGCCGTTCGCGACGGCTGCACCAATCTCCCGCTTGCGGCGGTCCGGGCTCAGGAGAACGAGACCATTCTGCTATACGGCACTTCAGGCCATGGTGCATTGCGGTTCGTCCACCTGGATCCGCCAGGGCTGATCAGGTCCTGGAAGATTTGAGGATTGGGTGAGCGTCTTGGTTAGACCACTTTCGTCACGGCGCCCTCGATGACGACGCCTGCAGTTACGTATTTCCATAGTGCGACCAGCAGCTTTCGTGCCAGCGCCACGATCATCGTCTTGCGCATTCGACCGCCGTTGCGCGTGACCCGCTCCTCGAACCACAGGGTAAGCGCTGACTTTGGCTGGTGGCGCAGCCAGAGCCACGCCAGTTGGATCAACGTAGTGCGCAGCCTTGGATTACCGGATTTGGACATGCCCTGTTCGCGATCGACCGATCCGCTTTGCCAGGGTGTCGGCGCCAGCCCTGCATAAGAAGCGACCTGACGTCGATTGTCGAAGCGCCGGAACAGTCCTTCCGACCAGAGGATGGCCGCGAACTCAGGACCAATGCCTTTGATTTCGAGCGACAGCGCCACCGGCGCTGGAGTCGCGATTTGTTGCACGGCAAGCAGAACATCCCGTTCGGCCTCCACGGCCTTGATCTGATCGAGCAACAGTTCGAGCCGATCGAGTTCTCGTCCGATCTGAGCTCTGAGATGCTTCGGCAAGAGACGACCGTCGCCTGTCCTCAGTTCGTCGAGCCGTCGCCGCCGATCGCGACGCAGCGGCTCGAATCCGGATATGCCCTGAGAGAAAAGCAATCCTTTGATCCGGTTGACGTGCAGGACGCGCTCGTTGGTCAAGACCTTGCGCTCGCGGGAGAGACGGCGGCGGTCTTCTTCCTCGGGCGTCGGCGCTTTGACCATCGCGCAAACCCGGGGTTCGCCGCGCTTGTATGCCAGCAGCGTGCGAAGCAGCGCCTCGCCATCGATCCCATCAGTTTTCGCGCGGCGGCGCCGACGTGATGTCGCAATCGACGCCGGATCGACAACGTGGCTTTCAATCCCTTCCTTCTGCAGCACACGGTGAATCCAGAAGCCGTCCAGGCCCGCCTCATGAATGACAATGATCCGGAAGGTTTTTCCAGTTCGCGCAAAAGCCTTCTGCCGGAACTCCGAAAAGCGCACCAGCAGTGCTCCGATGTCCCCGGCAGGTATACTGTGCTTCGACATCTTCTCGCCGCCGCCCGGCGACAGCGATGTGACCAGCCAAGTTGACCGGCTCAATTCCATTGAAACGAAAATTGTGCCAATATCGGTGCCGATGGCGGTCGGAGTTTCGGATCGATCAGATAATACTTGCATGGCCGTCTCCTGAGAGGGTGTTCGCAACCTCACTCTGCCAGAGCGTTGGTCGCCATCCACCTCCCCATGGGATCTGCTATCAACGAAAGTGGCATGAAATCATTCGTGGGAATTACAACTTGATCGAACAGCAAGACGCTTTCAATTAAGCACTTGAAAGGTGGCTTGCCGACGCGCAAAAATTGTTGGTATCGCTCGCTGGGATTACCAGCGTCGACAAGGCATGCCATGTTTCCCAAAAGCACACTGGTTTTCATTGTCGCCCCTCAATAATTTGGAAGTTAATAATCCTTTCTTCAGATACATCGATTGCTTCGCCCCACACGTATATATAGATATGATAAGTACTACGCGCAAAGAGGTTCGCCGTGCCCAAGAAGCCGCCCCCGCTCCACCCCGGCGAAACCCTGCGCGAGGAGTTCCTGGTGCCGTTCGGCCTGTCACCCAGCGCCCTTGCCGAGGCGATGGGCGTACCGCGCACCCACGTCGAGCGCATTGCCGCCGAGACCAGCGGCATCACCACCGACACGACCTTACGCCAGAGCAAGACGCTCAGCACGCCGATGCAGCATGGGGACCTTGAAACCCGTCAGGGGAGCACAAACGAAGTGCTCGCCTTTATTTATTCGTGCTCGACAGCTCTGACGGTTACTTGACGACTATTAGGTCTCTCTGAGACTAGGAGTATTGGTCGCTGCAAAGGACTACACGGCCTGCCCCAACCCATGTCCGACATCGGCGGCATCTTCACCCCCGTCAACCTCGCGCTCGTCGGCCTGATGATCGGCGGTCCCGGCCTCGCGCTCGGCAGCCTCGTCGGCGCGCTCGCCTGGCGCCGCCGCCGCGTCGCCGGCGGGCTGATCGGCGCGGCCGCCGGCTTCGGGCTCTGGCTTGTCGGTTGGCTGTGGTTCACCGACGCGCTGTGACGCATTCGTCACAGCGGCCTGCAATCCTCCCGACTCCCCCTCGTCACAAAAATAATTTTTCCTACACTCAAGTGATTCGTATTTGATTCGCGGTTTCCATCGACGCGTCACAATTTGTGTGCGTAACGGCGCCGCCGTCCGCGTCCCTTGACCGCCACCCCGCGTCTTGCTTCGGAGTCCCCTCATGGCTTGGTACCGCCACCATTATTGCTGCGACGCCTGCGACGGCACCTGGATGACCGAATGGTCCGAGCTGTGCGAGGACGACTGCCCATTCTGCCAGGCCAAGGACGTGTTCCCCTACCGCACCGACGACTGGTCGGTGGTGATCGAGGCCGACATCGGCGGCTATGTCGTGCTGGCCTCGCGCGAGACCGCCGAGGACGACCCCGACTATCGCGAGCTCGGCACCTTCTCCACCGTCGAGCAGGCACGCGCCTTCCTCGCCGGCCGGCACTAGCGCCGTAGCGGCTGCAGGCGTTCCGCGCCCTCCTCAGGATGAGACGGAGAAAGGCCCAAAGCTCGCTGCTATCTCCTTATCGTTCCACGCAAAAAACGCGCCGATCAAAAACTTATCCCCGCCCGCTCCGGCGCCCTCATCATGTGATCGTCCTGCTCATGCGAGGACGCTTTCATGAGGCGTCATGAACGGTGGAGCAGGACGCGCGCCCGCGGGCGGGAGATGAACGCTCCTCCCGCACTCGGGCGGCGCCGGGGCACACGCAAACAAGTTTATGCAGTTGCGCAAACGCATACTGCTATGCTGGGACCACTATGAGTCCCCGCTGGGAGCTGGCTGACGGCGGACTGCTCATGCTTCGAGCGATCCGTGGGCAAAGCGCGGCCCGGCGCCGGCACAAGACGCCGCGATGGCGCGCCGGAAGGCGCCGTACCTCCGAAAGGAGGTGTGCACTTAGGATAAGGTTGCGCCGGTCGGCACGCCGTCCCCCTCGCTTCTCGCGGGGGGTCGACTCCCCCGGCCCCCTGGTCGGAGGGACAAGGAAAAGACAGGCTTGCCCCGGGCCTTCACAAACAACAGAAGCGATGGTGCATGTTCGCGCGGCTGCGCGCGGCTGTTTGACAAGACGCGAGCGCGATGCACGCACAATTCACCTTCCCCTGGAGGGGGTGAAACGCGTTTGCGGCGCGCGACAATGACTGCCGAGAGACAAGGCGTATGCGGAAATTTGCAGCCGCTCCGACTAAATCGCCATGCCCTTGGTCCGGAACACCGCGTATTGCACCGTGTCGGCGATGTGATGCCAGTGCCGCCCGTTATAGCCGGCGAATACCTTGATGCGCACGATCTGCACCAGCTTGCCGTTCAGCGGCTTGGTGTCGAGCGTGCGGCCGCGCATATAGGCGATCGCGGCCAGGCCGCAGGCGCGCGGCTGATCGGCCTTGCGGTTGACGGTGGTCATCGCCGGCGTCAGCCCCTGGCCCTTGGCGCGCAGGCTGACATATTGCTCGGCCTGTTGGCTGGTATTGCAGATGACGCCGATGCCGAGCGCCGGTCCCTTGTTGGCCTGCGGACTCTGTTGCAGCGGCAGCGGCTGCGCGCTGGGCAAATCGGTCAGCTCGCCCGCCTGCGCCGCCCCGCAAAGCAGTAGGGCGGCCGCGGCCGACACACTCAATGCCTTTACGATATTCATTGCTTTGTCTCCACAATTGCGTGCTGGAGAACGCCGGCGCGGCGCGGCCGGTTCGCGCCCGCGCACGCGATCGTGAAGTGGAACCCGGAATGCGAACCTTGACTTTCGCGCACGAAAGCAAGGCGTTGCGCGGCGGGAACCGGGCAGACGCCGGTCGGCATGGTGGCCATGCGTTTTCAGAGATACGGCTTGTTCAGGAATGCGCTTGTTCAGGACTTCATTTGGCGCCGCGTGATCACCTGCTCGATCTGGCGATCGCTCGGGCGCACCAGCAGCAGCTTGCCGTCCAGCTTGGCGAAGCGCATGCCGGCGACCGCCGGCACATAAGCAGTGAGATGACGGGGAAGCCTGGCGAGCTTGACCGCGGCAGGAACCTCGCCGCCCACGCGCGGTTCGAAACCGGCCGGCGCGTGGTCGCCGTTGCGCCCGGCAAGCCGCCGCCAGAGACGGTGCTTCTGGTCGGCCGTGAGGACGAGATCGCTGTGCGCGGAAACCCGCGCCGCCAACATGGGCACGCTGGTGCGGGTGCCGTCGTGCAGCGTGGTGTTGGCCGTGATCGGCTCGTCGGCGGGCATGGCGCCCGACGTCATGGCCGCGGCCGCGCCGGCAAAGGCGAGCAGCGCGGCCGCCGCGCCGGCCGCCCGCAACATCGGCTTCATACGCATCATACGCATCGTCTGCGCGCCATGGCTTGTTCCATCCTGTTGCGCTTTCACCGGGAAAACGGCGGGCCGCCGCGGCCGGTTGCATGAATTCGCGGCAAGGCCGCGCCGGGCTTGCATTTCCACCGGCACGCCGACAATAGTGCGCGAGGATTCCTGCGTTGCCGGGGGCGGCGGAAGAAAAGCTCCGGGACATGCCGATGCATTGCAAACCCGCTCTGCTCGCAGCGCTCATCGCCGCCGGCGCGCTACTCGCCAGCTGCCAGACCGACAGCACCGGACAGCCCGCGGCGCGGGCGGCGCCCCTCACCCATCAACAGGCGGCGCTCGATTGCTGGATGGCCACCGAGCACGGCCGCGCCGACCTGCCGCTCGACAAACGCACGGCCATCGTCGACGCCTGCATCAAGGACAAGATGCAAGGCAAGCCGCCGCCGGCCGCTGTCATGGGCAAGCCGAAACAGAAATCGCCGCGCCGGTCGAAAGCCAAAGCCGATACCAAGCCGAAGACCTGAAGCGGCGAGGCCGGCCGGCGCTAGTGCTCGGTCGGAACGCCCATGCCGTTGGTGCCCGGCGTCTTCTTCTTGGCGTTCATGTTCTTGGCGTCCTTGGCGATCTGCAGGCAGGTGAGCAGCTCGACATAGCTCGGCAGACCGCCCAGGGTGGTGAGCTGCACGCAACGCGTCCGTTCGGCGACGCTGAACCTGTGCCATTGTTTTTCCAGGGTTTCGCGTGCCTGTCGCTCGTCGCGCAGGCAGGCGTTCGGATCGCGGCTGCCCTGCCCCTTCAGGGCCTCGGCGGCGGCGCGACAGCCGGGCTCGATGTTCAGCTTCGGCGCCTCGCCCACATTCGTCGCGAGATGCATGGCGGTCAGCACGACCGGCAGCAGGGCGGGCATGGTTTCCTCCTGGCGCGGGTTTCGCTCGGCGAGCAAACGCGCAAGGCGGAGTTCCAGTTGCATCGGCCGTAAGGTCGCCCAAGTTACATGGCACATGCTCCGTGTTGCATGCTCAACCATGCTTAACGGTTTGCGCCGAACTTGCTTCCAACACGGGCGCGAACGAACCAGAACAAAGACTTCGGTGCAGACGTTGGATCATCACAACATGCAAACAAGCACGCCGGGCCGCGCCGGGCCGACGATGACTGCGGTTGTCGCTTGCCTGCTCGTGATCTCGCCGCCCGCGTTCGCGCGCGATGCGGGGACGTCGGCACCGCGCGATGCGGCCGCCGGCAGGCCGCTCAGCGCCGACGAAAGCGCCACGCTTTCCCGCGCGCTGGCGTTCGATCCCTCCCGCCCGGCCGCTTCCACCAAGTCGCTGCGCAGGCCCGCGCCGAAGAAAACGCGCAAGCTTGCGGTCAGCCGCAGCGACAAGCCTGACGGTTCCAGCGCGGTGACGGTGAAGCAGCCGTTGGCGGAGGAAGTCGGTACCGCCGATATGCGGGCCGATGTCGGCGCCGACTTCAGCCTCGCCGCGCCGCCGGCGATGGTCTATCGGCCCGGCGCGCCGCTGCCCGGAGCCGCCAGCGGCGATACGGGCGCGGGCGCCGCCTGGGCCTCGGTCGGCATGGCACACTTCGCCACGGTCGACGCGCGCGTCGATCCGACCGACGACCACGGCCGGCTCGCCGGCACGCTCAAGCATTCGCTGCCGGTGGGAAAGAAACTGTCGGTCACGCTGGAAGACCGCTATTCGCTGAGCGACACGCTGAGCGCTTCGCCCGATACCGCTACCGCCCCCTCCGCTACCGCCGCGCCCACGCAAGTGTGGGGCAACAGCAAATCCGTCAAGCTCGCCGTCAAGCCGACCGGCACCACGTTCGGCGCCGGCATATCCAGCGCGAGCAACGATCCGGTCACGCACAACAGGCTGAGCGCCCAGCAGAAGCTGTTCGGCCCGCTGCACGTGACCACCGCGGTCACCGATCTCGGCGAGCCGAGCGAGAACAAGAGCATCAGCGCCGGCTTCAAGCTGAACTGGTGAAGGCTTAAGTGCCGCGAAGCCGCCGCCTCCGTGCCGTATCCGCGCCCAAGTCGCGTGCGGCAATCCGTCCTCGGCGGGGGGCGTGTGCGCAAACGGTTTGCGCCAGTGCAGGAGTTGAGCATGACGGCCATCAGACCCGAGCGGCTTGGTTCGGAAATTGCGGAAAATCCCGGCGCGGAGAATTTCGCGGCGGAGCGGCGCACGCCGGAAAAGCTGGGCGACGTAAACCACGCTGCAGCGAGCGCCGTCGAAGGCGAGATCCGCGAATTCGTCCGGCGCGACGTGGCGTTGCTGCGCCGTCAGCACAGCGAGACCGACACCGCCAGCGACGCGGCAAGCGAGAACTTGACGTCGCTGATCCGGCGCGTCTCTGGCGCGTCGATGGAGGAAATCGACCGCGTCATTCTCGAATTGCAGGGCGTGCGCGACATGCTGCGCGGGGAAGGCGAACGAGTCAGCCGCGAGATCGCCGGCTATGCCAGCCTGAACCATGCGGCGATGACCGCGATGAAGGTCATCGGCGACAGCCTCAAGCAATGGAACGAGGGGCCGGAGGCGCGGGCCGGATACGACCGCCCCGAAGCGAGTTGAGCGGCGTGTGACCATAGCGTGACGGTATAATCGCGCGGGCTGTGAATTCGGGGGGCAACCCTGCCGTTGCGCGAAGCCGGGCTGTGGATTGTCGGGACAACGGTTGCGGCCGCAGCCGCGGCGGGTTTCGCGATCTACAGTGGCGTCGTTCGAAAGCGGCCGAGGTCGCATGAGGCCGCTGCCAGACGGGTTCGCTGCGACGGCGCGCGGAAGGCGAGCCTTCTTCGGACATCCTCCCATAAACTTTGGCCCCGCTTCGGCGGGGCCCTTTTACGTTGAGATATCATAGTGCGCGCCCACGCCTCGCGCGCCAAGCGTCGCCACGGCGGACAGGCGGCGGCAAGCTCGAACTAGTTCGCGGCTTTGCGCGGCAGAGGGTAATCAGCGCTGTCGTAGAGACGGCGAATGGCATTGCCGTCGAAGCGCTGTTCATCCACCTCGAGATAAGCGCCGAGCAGCAGGTCAGGCGGCAATTCCTCGATGGCGAAACGGATGGCTTCTGCAGCCGTGGGAAAGCGTTTGTAACCGATAGGCCGGCGCGCCTTGCGGCTGCGGCTCGGAAACAGCTCGGACGGAGCCTCGTAATTGATCATCGCCATGAGTCATCGCTCCTCACGATCAAATTATGCCTCGTGAAGAGCGGAAAATCCAGCGCCGCCGCGCATGGCTGACCGGCGCACGCGCCACGGTAACATTTGCGCCTTGAAAGAAGCGCGGAACGATCCGGCGTTGCTACGCCGGATCGTCCGCCGGCAGCGGATCATGCGTCGCCCCAATGCCGCTGCCACTTTCCTGACGGCCGCAAGCACGGCCGCCGCATGGCAAAAATGACACGCGGTCCCACCGGCGATAACGCCTGTCGAGCACCGGAAACGCGTCGCGACGCTAACGCGTTCCGCGCGCATGTGGCTTTGCCTTCCTCAAGTTTTGTTGCGCCGTGTTGGCTTGCCGTAGACGCAGCGTTCCGCTCACAAGGTGTGCGGCGGCTCGTCCAGCAGTTTCAGCTTGGCTTCGAGCATGGCGATGCGCTCGGCCGCTTCCGCCTGCGTGAGCTGCTCGCTGAAAGCTTCCGGCTCGTAGGCGGCCTGCGCGAGCCGGCGCAACAGCGCCGTCTGTTCGGGCGTCATGCGCTCGCCCGGGCCGGTGCTCAGGATCGGCTCGGGGCGCTGCGCGCGGTCAGGGTCGGGTTTCGACGGCATGGTATCCAGCAAACGGCGGTCAAGCGCGCAAGGTTCCCGCGACTGCGCATGCCTCGAGCAATTTCGCGCCAAAGAAGCGACACCTTCACAGCAGCGGTTCGGGCGAAGCCTTCTTGCTCCTATCTCGACGTGGTGCCGGCGGCGATCCGGCAGCTACGGGTCAGGGCACAGCGGAGGCAGCAAGCGCCGGACGCAACGCCAGCGTGATGGGCAGCGTCGCCAGCACGGCGGCGGCGACCACGACCAGCGCCGAAGGCACGCCGACCGCGTCGCCCA
>JARRNI010000081.1:0-15702 GCA_037385125.1 Pseudolabrys sp. | reverse complement strand
CATTTCTAGACTTGCCTCTCCCGGCCTGCACCTCTTCCTCGGCATATCAGTCCTCCTTGATGCCAAAAGACATACCTCAAGTCGGACCACTTCAACGGAGCCGGCGAACCCCTTTTTCACCTGACACAGAATCCCTTACGTCACCCTATTAGAAATGGGCTTGCCCGCGAACGCCGCCTATCGTAAAATTTTTTAATAGCTAGAGGACACAATTTGCCGGCCCAAAAACAACATCCGCCCCAAGCGGAACTAGGTCATCTTCTCGGGCACTACAGAAACGGCCGATACGGCGACGCTGAGAAGCTGGGAAGATCAATCACTCAACGATTTCCACACCATCAACTTAGCTGGAAGATACTTGGGGCGACGCTCAACCAAGCACAAAAACTTCAGGAGTCATTGATCCCTAACCAAAGAGCAGTGGATCTAGACCCTACAGACGCCGAAGCCCATATTATCTTGGGTAGCACACTGCAACAACTCGGCAGGCTCGAACAGGCTGAAGCGAGCTACAAAAAAGCCATAGCGCTACAACCAGGCTCTGCAGCAGCCCATTACTGCTTGGGCACTACGCTGCACGACCTCGGACGAACAGACGACGCTGAAGTTAGTTACAGAAATTCTCTAGCGCTCAATCCTAATGTTCCAGGAGCCTATATCAGTTTGGGCATCTTGCTGAGACACACCGGAAGGTCAGAAGAGGCTGAACCAATTTACAGAAGAGCGATAGCGCTAAAACCAGACCTGGCAGAAGCGCATTATAATTTGGGTGTCACGCTGCAAGAACTCGGAAGGTTAGACGATGCTGAGGGAAGCTTCAGAAAAGCGATAGCGCTGAAACCAGAATATGCAGACGCTCATCTCTACCTGGGTCACGTGCTGGGAAACTGCGGCAGGTTAGAAGACGCAAAAGCCAGCTACAAAAAAGCCATCGAGGTAAAGCCAGACAATGCTTTGGCATTATGGTTCTTATCTGGTACCGCGGAAGACATACCAGAGGCCAAATTTTGGATTGGTCAATGTTTGGCGATAGATCAGAATCTCGACTCCGCTAAATTAACAAACGCCGCCTTAAATTTCTACCAGGGAGACAAGGCCGATTTTATTAATTTGATGCAATCTGACGCCAAAGACCATTTTTTGATGCGCTCATTTTCGTGGGTATTCAGTTTACCTAAACTTCCTAGCTTATACTTCCACAGATGGGCTTTCTACGATGCGGTTGTTGAGCAAAGTATACGATCCAGGCCGTTTTACGAATTCGGCGTGTGGAGAGGAGAGTCCTTCAAATACCTTATTAAGACTTTTAATAAGGGCTATGGTTTCGATACGTTCACAGGCCTGCCTGAAGATTGGCATGTCGGGAACGGTAAATATGAAAAGGCGGGCGCTTATTCCAGCAATGGTGAAATACCAAAAATTGAAGGAGCAGAATTTATTGCAGGTAGATTCGAAGACACTTTGCCAATATTTTTCTCTGAACCTCGCCCACTGGCATCAGTAATAAATTTTGATGCCGATCTCTACTCTTCTACTATTTTTGCTTTAAATCAGTCAAAATCTGTGATGGACAAGGATACTGTGCTGATCTTTGATGAGTTAATAGCTCACGAATGTTGGGAAGAAAACGAATTTAAGGCATTGAATGAGTTTGTTGCTAAAAATAAGTTGGCTTATGAAGTAATTGCTATCTCGTTCTTTACAAAACAAGTGGCGGTAAAACTAATCGGCATTTGAAATATTTTTTTCTCTCGGAAATAGCGATCGTCCGTCCTCAGGATTTTCAGGACACTACCGTGTCGACGCTGTACACGAATGACAGAAACAGCCCAACTTTTTTATTTCCAGCGCCGAGTCTGCCGGCCTTTAGGTAGGCAAGCCCAAGAGGCCATGGCAAGAATGGTGGCATGCGGGCGCGGTCATCCCCTGACGACTCCTTATGCGCCCGAGACGGCCCCACCCTCTCTACGCGGTCGGTTCGCCGAGCGCCATCAGCAAAGGCTTGAGTTGCTCCCGATAGGCCTGCCACCGGCCGACTGAGCTGCGATAGAGCGGTTGGCGAACCTGGCCGACGCTCGCCGTGCGCACCGGCCGGGTGGCTTTGTGGAAAGCGAGGCATGCTTCGTCCCACGGCAAGCCGCAATAATCGAGAATACGCCGCGCCTGCGTCTCGATGTCCTTTACAACGTCCTCGTACTGCACTTCGAGCATGGCGTCCTGCGGCAGGACCCGCCGCCAATGCGTCATCACCCGTTCGTAGGCGCGGTAGAAGCGGCCAAGTTCGGCAAGATCATAGGTGTAGTTCAGCGGATGCTGGAATAAGGTCGAGAAGCAGGAAAGGCAAGTATCGACAGGATCGCGCCGGGCGTGGATGATGCGCGCGTTGGGCAACGTGAGATGGATGAGGCCGGCATAGCTGAAATTCGCCGGCATCTTGTCGGTGAACCAGACGCCTTTCGCCTGCTCGGCAAGACCCGCGACATAGTTAGCGCCGATTGCGTCCAGTTGGGTCGGCGTCAGCGACGACACTAGGTCGGGATAGGCCACTGGGCCTGTGACCTTTTCCACCGCCAGCTTGAAATCGCTGCGTTCGCCGGCACCATGGACCTGCGGATGGCTGGCTAGAATCTGCTCAATCAGAGTGGTCCCCGAGCGCATCATGCCGACGATGAAGATCGGCTGGCGGCACGAATCGCCGTGCCCGGACTTGGCGCGCATCAGCGCGGACGTGAATACGGTAGTAATCCGGTCAAGGTTTTCTATCGCGGCCTGCTCATCGTAGCTGACCTGCCCACGCTTGAGCGCGTTGCCGCGCAGCAAATGGTGGAACGAGAGCGCATGGTCGCCGGTGTCCCGATAGGCCTTGCCAAGCGCAAAATGCAGCTTAATTCGATCATCCGCCGAACATGACTCGACGTCCGCCGCCAGTCGCTCCATGGCCGTCAAATGCGCATCGCCTGACGCGAATTTTTTAACGGAACTGAGTACCGCATAGCCGTCGAAATTGCGCGGCTCGAACGCAAGGGCCCACTCCAAAGCTTGGCGCGCCTCTTCCATCCGCCCCAGAGTGAGAAGCAGCGATCCCTTTCTGTTCAGCGCGGCCACATGCTGAGGATCGATTGCCAAGACTTTGTCCGCGCTAGCCAGGCTCTCCTCGTACCGTTCGAGTTGCTCAAACGCGACGGCCATCGCATAGTGAAGTTGCGGCGAGGAGGCACCAAGCCCGAGCGCCTGCGCATAACTATCGATTGCATCCGGCCACCGGGCGAGCGCGCTCAAGGCACGGCCAAGATTGACAAAGGCCAAGGCGAATTCCGGTCGCAGCGCGACGGCGCGCCGATAGTGCGTCACCGCCTCCTCGTGCCGCTCAAGCCGCTGCAACGCGTTGGCCAGATTGAAATGGACTTCGGCCAAGTTGGGATTGAGCGCAAGCGCGCGCTCGAAGCTTTCTGCCGCCTCTGCGTCGCGGCCGAGCGATTCCAAGGCGGTGCCGCGGTTGCACCAGGTCACCACATTGCGCGGATTGACACCCAGCGCCTTATCGTACTCCGCCAGCGCCTCGACGGACCGGCCGAGCGCATCAAGCGCATCGCCTTTGTTGATCAGCGCCAATTCGAAGCGCGGATCGATTGCTAGCGCCCGCTCGAAAGTCGCTAGCGCATCCCCCGGCCGCCCAAGCCGGCACAGTGTTACGCCGAGCAGATTGTAGGCTGGTGCATAGTTGCCATTGAGCGATATCACCTTGTGCAGAAGGTCGGCGGCAGGTTCGAACCGCCCTTGCTGGCAATTGGCGCGCCCGAGCAAAAACAGTGCATCGATGTTGTCCGGTTCGCGCTTGAGTACCTTGCGATACTCGGTCGCCGCGCCGACGAGATCGCCGCGCGTTTCGCGGGCAACGGCTTTTTGCAGCAAGGTAGCAGTACTCATTGGCGCTCGCGTCGTTATCGCCAAGTTATGACACCCACGCTCTGCCAGCCGCTAAATACCGACGATAAAAGAGTGGTCATGTCATGCGCCACCTAATTGACCGACTCACGCTGATGCTCGGCATTGGCGTCATCGACAAATGGCTCGGAAATACCGAGAGCCTCGAACAATGGCTGAAGTCGGTCTCCGTAAGCACGCCAGCGTCCAACGGAGGTGCTGTAAAGTGGCTTACGGACCTGAGCTGCGCTGGCAGTGAGAATCGGCCGCTCCACCTTATGGAAGTCAAGGCAAGCATCGCTCCACTCCAGACCGCAAAAATCGAGAATCTTGCGGGCCTGGGTTTCGATATCGGTTACCACTTCCTCGTATTGCACATCGAGCATTATACCCGACGGCAATACTCGATGCCAATGCGCTGCTACCTGCTCGACGGCCCGATAATAGCGCCCGAGTTCGCCAAGATCGTTCGCGTACGGCTGGCCTTCAACGAAAAATTGGCTGAAGCATGAAACACAATTGTCGATCGGATGACGTCGCACATGAATAATGCGGGCATTCGGGAAGACCAAATGGATCAACCCCGCATAAAGAACATTGCCCGGCATTTTATCGGTAAAGCGGTCCGCCACCGCGGGGATTGATGCCATCGCCTTTTTCAAATAGGCACCAGCCAATTCTCCTATTTCGTCCGCCCTGATAGCGCGGACGTTCTCAGGATAATCAGTGCCTTTGAGCGCGAAAAGACCGAATGCGAAATGCCTGATTTCCCCGCAGCTATGGACGCGCGGATGACCGGCCAAAATTTGCTCGACCAGCGTCGTACCAGAGCGCGGCATGCCGACGATGAAGATTGGCTCTGCCGACGGATCGCCGTGGCCGGCCTTCGTGGCCAAAAATTCTGGCGTGAAAATCCGAGGTATGCGACCAAGCGTGCCGAGCCATAGATTTTCGTCGTAGCTAACCGCCTGACGTTGGATCGTATTGCCATCAAGGTAATGACGGAATGATCGCTCATGCTCTCCGAGCTTCTCATAAATTTCGCCAAGGGAAAAATGAAGTGCCATGCGATCGAAAGTCGATAACACCTCGCCTTCCTTCACAAGGCTTTCCATTTCGGCAAGTTGCGGATCATCAAGAGCGAATTCTTTTGTTTGCGCGAGCACCAAGTAGCTGCGGGCTTGCCGCGAATCAATCTTGCTCATTTTTTCGGCCGCGGCACGTGCGTCATCGAGACGTCCGAGAACGTAAGCCAATGACGACTTCGACATTAGTGCACGGGCATAATCTGAGTCGATGGCCAAGGCCGCATCGAAGCTGGTGAGACTCTCTTCATGGCGCTCCAGCTGCGACAAGGCCAATCCCCGGTTACAATGCGCTTGGACTGCTTCCGGCCGCAGCTTGATGGCCTCATCGCTGCACTCAACCACCGCCTCTTGCCAGCGACCTAACGCTATCAACGGACTGGCAAGATTGATATAAGCGTCTGCCAAATCGGGTTTGAGCGCGATGGCCTGCCGGTACCGCTGGATAGCCTCCTCATGGCGCCCTAACCGGTCCAAGGCGTTCGCCATGTTGAAATGGATCGCCGCCACGTTAGGAGCGAGAACGATGGCCCTTCCGAAGCTATCAGCCGCATCAGTGTCCCGGCCAAGCGCCTGCAAGGTACTGCCGCGGTTACACCAACCGGCGACATTGCGCGGATCGAGCTCCACCGCCTTGTCATAATGAGCCAGAGCTTCCACATGCCGACCCAGGTCGGCAAGCACATCGGCCCTGTTGGCGAACGCCATCGCGTTGGCCGGATCCACGGCGGTTGCGCGCTCGAAACTGGCAAGAGCCTCCTCGCGCCGGCCAAGCCGCACCAATGCCATTCCCAGCAGATTGTGAGCCTGCCCATACTGTGGCGCGAGCGACGCTGCCTTACCCAGAAGTTCGGCACCGCGTTCAAACTCGCCGCGCATGCAATGGACACGCCCAAGCAGGAATAGCGCGTCGACGTTGCTAGGCTCGCGCGTGAGCACCTTGCGGTAGGCGGCTATTGCTGCGGGCAAATTGCCGGCCTGATCAAGTGTGACGGCTTTTTGGAGCTGCACGTTCATCGGTTGTCGTTCGCTTGCGCAAAGATCAAGTTGTATAGGTCAGCAAAGCGGCGTCGACAAGGCATCCTACAGAGCGAAGCGAAAATGGTCCGGCAACCGCCAGACAGAAGCCGGGCCTGGCTAACCATCCGGTTTACCAAAACAAAAGCCCCCGGCGGCCTTTGCCGCCGGGGGCCCTCATTGTCAAACTGAGGTCACGCGCTCAGGGATAGAAGTCCTTGTGGACGCGGAATTCGACCGAAAGGGCGTCCTGGTCCCCCACAAACAACGACCTGGCGGCACCGTTGGTCGGTGCGGTCGGCAGGAAGTTGTTCGCGGCACTGGCACTCTGCAGGGATGAATACAGGACGTCGACACCCATATAGAAGTCTTTGGTGACGTTCCACTTGGTGCGCGAGCCGACCCACCACGTGCTCCAGTCGTTATCGCAGCCCGCAGTTGCTACCGCAGTACTGCCGACGCCAGTTCCATTCCCGAAGCCTTCAAGGCTGCAGAGAATTGCGTTGGCTTCGCCGTTATAAGTAATCTCGGCATAACCGCCGTAGATAGAGGTCCGCCACTGCGCGTTCCAGTGGTGCTCGAAGGCGGCGTTGACGTTCCACGCCGTGGTAAGGTTCAAGCCGGTATTATTGCCTGCGGCGACTGTGCCGCCATAGACCGCATCACTCATGATGCCATATCCGGCAGTATCGCCATCACGATAATAATGGGTGAACCTTTGCAGCGCGTACGCGTAAAGCGCCGCACCCTCAGTATAGTTTACCTGCGACTGGAAGTAGTCGCCTGGGCCAAACATCGGCGCGTTCAGCTTGAGACCGGCACCGAGGGCCCAGCCTGACTCGTCGCCGGGGTGACCGGCGCCCAGGCCCGTGAAGGCACCCGACGAGGCATAGTAAGTGGTGTTGACTTGATGCCAGGCGCCCATGACTTGAGCGGAACCCCAAGCTTGATCGACGCGCAGATTGCCAACCACGTCCGGCGCTTGGAAGCCGCCATAGCCAACAGCGCCAAGGGGGGCACCGGCACCGCCAGCCGCCAATCCGGGGTTAATGGCTAAGTTGAGAGTGCCGGCTTGTATCGCACTCGGTGTCGCGCCTTGGCCGATGATCTCCGTCGTGCGCGGCTGTTCCAGGGCGATCGTCGCCGAGAAACCATTGCCGAGCTGCGCCGTATAGCCGGCCACCATCCAGCCGCCGCCGCCCGTTGTAGAGGAGGGCCACGCCGGCAGGAACGAAGTTGCTGCGACGCTGTAGAAGTCATAGAAGGACGTCGCCTCACCAAAAGTGAACCCGGCCCATTGGATGAAGCCGCGGTTCGCGTTGAGGCCAAGGCCCTGGTCGCCATTCGTCTGCGTACTAGAGAAGCCCACGTCGAGATAGCCGCGCACCGTGCCGTAGGGCGTCTGATTGCGAGCATCGATCGTGATATAGCCGCGCGTACGCCAGACCGAATTGTGAGTCGAGCGGTCGTTAACGTTTCCTCTAAAGGGACCAAACGTCGTGCTCCCATTCATGCCGTAGTCGTACTGGGCACGAATCCAGCCGCCGACCTTGATGCACATATCAGTGCCTGGGATGTAGTAGAACCCCACACCGTACAGGCTGCAAATCTTCACGTACTGGACCGGCGCGGCCTTAACGGGAAGATCGGCGGCCTGTGCCCCGGCCAGTGCAACGACGCCCGCTGCAGAGCCAAGGAGAAGGCTTTTCACCATCTTCATCTTGAAACCTCCAAACATTGTTTCTCGTGAGAGGGTTCTGTGTCCGCCCAGTGCGACAGCACCGATGGAACTTCCCCTAGCTCCCCGCTAATCGGAGCAACGTTCCCCACCAAGCGAGCCACCCAACGTCGAACGTAATACTTGGGTCACGACTTTGGTGCGATCCGTCAAACCGAGTAGCGCGACATGGGGATGCCCCCCTCCGTCGCAGCCAAGACCTTAGCGGATAAGACCTTAAGCGCAATGAAGAAGGGCCCTTCCCACAGGGCTAGGTGGCGCTTTTCAGTCAAGTGTTGCGCAAAAAACACGCAATTGCTGCTGGCCCGGAGAACTCCCAGAAGCCCGCGCGAAAGGTCCAGGCAAGGTACCGGTTTCCCCCATTAATTCAGCGCCTTACGGGGGCTGTGGCAGCGCAGCCGATCGTCAAATCGAAACGCCGCGTTCCAGATTCATAGCACCGGTATGCGAAATAGAGTACCGCCGTCGTGCCCGCCCGTGGCACGGACATGCCCGCCCGGCGCCCAAATTGGCGGCAAATTGCGACCGATTCTGCCGAGAGGGAGGCCGGTCCGGCGCTATCGGGTTCCGCCCTTCCACCTTCCCGGCTTAACGATGGACGCAGGTAACAGAGTATGAGCGGCAACGGAGCCGATCATCATTCCCCGATCGTGCCCTGCTAGCGCTCATGTCCGGCGCCGCAGGCGGTATTCGCCGCCGCGGGACGCCGCTTTCCCATATTTTTCAATGAGTTAGACTGGCGGAGACGGAGGGATTCGAACCCTCGATACGCCTTTGGAGCGTATAACGGTTTAGCAAACCGCCGCCTTCAGCCACTCGGCCACGTCTCCGCGCGCCGAAATACCTATGCGTTCCGCTCTTCCCGGTCAAACCGCCGGTCTGCGCCGGATGATTGGATTGCCTTGAGCCACAAAAACAGCAACATCGCGAGGCCGGCTGGCAGGACGGCGCGGCCGCGAGGCTCGGCCGTCGATTCGGGCCGGTAGCAGGCGCAAGCTTCGGAAATCACTGCCCATGAACCGCAGAGAGCGCCGCGCCGCGGCCAAGCAGAGCGCCGCCGCCGGCAACGACACCGCCGCGCTGTTCGCCGAGGCGGTCCGCTGCCAGCAGCATCAGCGCCTCGAAGACGCCGCGCGCGCCTATAAGCGCCTGCTCAAGCGCGCCCCGGATCACGCCGAAGCCCTGAACAATCTCGGCTGCGTGCTGCAGGCGCAAGGCAAGCCGCGCGAAGCCTCGGCCTGCTTTGCGCGCTCGCTCGCGCTGGTGCCGCAACTCTTCAACGACTTCGCGCCGATCGCGGCGACGCTCACTGCTTTATTGCCGCCGCTCGGCGCAGCCATGCGGCGTGCCGATGCAGCCTGGCCGGCCCGCCTGCCGTTCGACCGGCTGCTCGCCGGCTCAGGCCTTGCGGCCATCGCCGACGATCCGCTGCTCCTCACAATCCTGCAATCGACGCCGGTGCGCGATGTCGCGCTCGAGCGCGCCTTGACGGTTTTGCGCGCCGCGTTGCTCGAGGTGGCCGCCGGCGGCGGGCCCGCGGACGATTTGACGCTCGCGTTTTGTTGCGCGCTCGCCCGCCAGTGCTTCGTCAACGAATACGTCTTCGCCAGCACGCCCGAAGAGAACGCCCGCGTCGATGCGCTCGTGCGCAAGCTGCCCGACACCGCGCCGGCCGAGCTCGCCGCGCTTGCCATGTATGGGCCGCTGCATGCGCTGCCGCAGGGGCAAAGCCTGGCCGAGCGCCGCTGGCCGCACCCAGTCGACGAGGTGGTGACGCAGCAGGTGCGCGAGCCGATGGAGGAGCGCGCGCTGCGCGCCGCGATCCCGCGGCTCACCGCCATCGACGACGACGTCTCGCTGCGGGTGCGGCAGCAATACGAAGAGAACCCTTATCCGCGCTGGGTCTATGCCGCCGGCAATGTCGAGCCGCTCGCGCTCGACGATTATTTGCGCAATGCCATGCCGGGCGCCGCCTTCGACGCCTTGGCCGCGCACAATGCGCCCGAGGTGCTCGTCGCCGGCTGCGGCACCGGCTCTCTTCCCATCGAGCTGGCGCGGAAATTGGCAGGCGCCCGGGTGCTGGCGATAGACCTCAGCCTGGCCAGTCTCGCCTATGCCAAGCGCAAGACGCCGGCCGACATTGTTAGCCGGCTCGACTACGCGCAGGCCGATATTCTCAAGCTCGGCGACCTCGGCCGCAGCTTCGACGTCATCGACGCCAGCGGCGTGCTGCATCACATGGCGGAGCCGGCGGCGGGCTTGCGCGTCCTATTGCAGCTGCTCAGGCCCGGCGGCGTCATGCATCTCGGTCTCTACAGCGCGCTCGCGCGCCGCGACGTGACGGCGGCGCGCGCCTATGTCGCCGAAAAGAACTATCAGTCGACCGCAGAGGATATCCGCCGCGCGCGCCAAGACATCCTGACCACGCATTTGCGCGACATCGGCCGGGTCGGCGACTTCTTCACCACCAGCGAATGCCGGGACCTGCTGTTCCACGTGCAGGAGCATCAGATGAGCATCCCGCAGATCAAGGCGCTGCTTGCCGACACCGGCCTGCGCTTTATCGGCTTTGCCTTCGATCCAATGCGTGCGCGCCAATACGCGGCAATGTTCGCGCAGGCCGGCCGATCCACCGCCGATCTCGACGCCTGGCACGATTTCGAAACGTGCAACCCCGACACGTTCCTGGGAATGTATCAGTTCTGGGTGCAGAAGCCGCCCGCCTGACCGTGCCCACGAGACGAACTATTTCCAGCCGGCGGGTGTTGGCATGACATCGCGACCTTGCAGGGAGGCAACGTCATGCGCATGTTCCTACGATGAGCGGCGCTGGCCCGCGCTGGCACCGCAACTGACCGGGCGCATGAACGAACTGCCGAGGTCGAAGACCGGACAGGGAGAAACGTCATGAGGATGGTGCGTTTTTCAGCCTTGGCCCTGGCAGTGCTGGCGACGCCGATGCTGCTATTGCCCTCGACCGCCCGCTCCTACGAAAGGCCCTACGATCCCTACCCGTGGTGCGCCGTCTATAGCGGTGCTATGAGCGGCGCGTCCAATTGCGGCTTCCTCACCTGGGAACAATGCATGGCGACGGTGAGCGGTGTAGGCGGCTTCTGCGAACCCAACCAGTTCTACAATCCGGGGCGCCGGGCGCCGCGCCACTATCGACGGCACTACCGGCGCTATCGCTAGCCCGCGCCCCGGCATTGACGGACCCTCGCCGCCGTGCGCAGTTGCGTGCCGTGCCGTCACGCCCCTTCGATATCCCCGCCGCTATGCAGGAGGCGGTCAGCCTGCATCGGGCCGGCCGGCAGCGCGAGGCTGAGAAGCTCTATGCCCGTGTGCTGAAAGCGGTGCCTGCCCATTTCGACGCCCTCCACCTGCTCGGCCTGTGCAAGGCGCAAGGCGGCCAGATGGGCGAGGCCTACCGGCTGATCTCCGCCGCGCTCAAGATCAACGACCGCGCGCCAGACGCCTGGATGAACTTCGCCAACGTGTTGCACGCGCTCAAGCGCGATGCCGACGCACTCGACGCACTGGACCGCGCGCTCGCGCTCAAGCCGGGCGACCCGAACGCGCTGGCGAACCGCGGCAACGCCCTGCTCTCACTCAACCGGCCGCAGGAGGCGCTGGCCGCCCTCGATCAGGCGCTGGCGCGCAAACCGCGCCAGCCCGGCACCCTCATCAGCCGCGGCAGCGCGCAGGCTGCGCTCGGGCGATCTGAAGCGGCGCTCGCCGATTTCGAGGCGGCGCTCGGCCTCGCGCCCGGCCACCCGACCGCGCTGTATAATCGCGGCAACGCCCTACTCAACCTCGCCCGGCCGATGGAAGCGCTCGCCGCCTTCGACGCGGCGCTCGCAGCCGCGCCCAGCCACGCCCAGGCCTGGAACAACCGCGGCCGCGCACTGCAGATGCTCAACCGCCACCGCGAAGCGGTGCAGAGCTTCGACAAAGCGATCGCGCTGCAAAAGGACTACGCCGATGCCCATTCCAACCGCGCGCTCTCGCTACTCACCCTCGGCGACCTCGCGGGCGGCTTTGCCGATTACGAGTGGCGCTGGAAGCGCAGCGGCATGATCGACACTCGGCGCGACTATCGTGGGCCCCTCTGGCGCGGCGAATATCCGCTTCAACGCAAGACCATCCTGCTGCATGCCGAGCAGGGCCTGGGCGACACCATCCAGTTCGCCCGCTATGCGGCGTTACTGGCGAAGGCCGGGGCCACCGTAGTGCTGGAGGTGCAGCCGGTGTTGAAGCCGCTGCTGGCCGGGCTGCCCGGGATTGCCTCCGCGTATGGGCGCGGCGAGGCCCTGCCCGCCTATGACGTGCACTGCCCGCTCGGCAGCCTGCCGCTGGCTCTCAAGACCGACGCCGCGAGCATTCTGGCGCAGATTCCCTATCTGCACGCCGATGAGGCGCGCATCGCCAAATGGGCCCCTGCGCTCGCGGATCTGCCGGGAAAACGGGTGGCGCTCACCTGGGCCGGCAATCCGGCCCATCCCAACGACCGCAACCGCTCGATCGCGCTGGAGCTGCTCGAGCCGCTGCTCGCCCTCGACGGCGTCTCGTTCGTCAGCCTGCAGCCCGACCTGCGCCCCGGCGATCAGGAGCGGCTCGCGCCCCACCCGCGGCTGCGCCAGCTCGGCCCCGAGCTCGCCGACTTCGCTGACAGCGCGGCGGTGCTGGCGCTGTGCGATCTCGCCCTCGCAGTCGACACAGCGCTTGCCCATGTCGCCGGCGCTCTCGGCCGCCCGCTGTGGGTGATGCTGCCGTTCGCGCCGGACTGGCGCTGGACGCTGTCCGGCGAGTCGAGCCCCTGGTATCCGCAGGCGCGGCTTTACCGCCAGCCGGCGCTGGGCGATTGGCCAAGCGTCGTCACGCAGTTGCGCGAGGCTCTTGCCCGCTTCGCCACCGAGGCTTAAGCCGCGACGCGAATGACGGACCGCTCGCGCTCCGCCTGCGGATGTGCCTTCAGCCAGTCGCGCGCGGCGCGCTGGGCGGTGCCAATCTCGCGGTCGCTCATCTGCTCGGCGATCTCGCGGCGCAGGCGGGCGGCGTTGTGATGGCCGCGCATGGCGGCGATGTTGAACCATTTGTGCGCGGCCACCAGGTCGATCGCGACGCCGGCGCCGGCGGAATAGTTCATGCCGAGCGCGAAGCATTCCTCCGCATCGTGCGGCTCGGCGGCGTTGGCCACCATCTCGATGTCAGCCATTATGGCCTCCCCATTTTTCGGCAACCGGCGCCGCCCCCGCGGGCGTCCGGTCGCATGTCCCTGTCATCACTCGCGAGGCGTGTCGCAAGCAGCCGCGATCATGAGCGGGAATTTTTCAACGCACGCTTAAGCGGCGCGATGAATCGAAGGTGAACGGTATCCGCATGCCCGCTATGCCCGGGCGGCAAAACCGCCGTATTCCGGCCGCAAACGGCCGTTTCCCCTGCCGCGGTGACGGAGCGCTAACCGATCCTGTTGAGGGGCCGATAACCACCGGACGAGAACGATCGACGCGCCGGGCGCATCGAGGTGCGCACGAGCAATGCGCCGGGCGCAACGCCCGCCGAGGTAAGCGACGGGGGATTTACCAGACAATGACACGGCTGACGGCGGCGGCTGCCGCGATCTTGATGCTGTCACAGGCGGCTTATGCCGCGGGCCCGGAAGGCACCTGGATGTCCGAGGACGGCGGCCTGAAGGTGCGCCTGAGCAACTGCGGCGGCAGGCTGTGCGGCCGTGTGGTCTGGCTCAACGAACCGATCGACCGAAAGACCGGCAAGCTCAAGACCGACAAGCTCAATCCTGACCCCGCCAAGCGCTCGCGCCCGCTCATCGGGCTGAAGGTTGTGAAGGGCTTCAAGCTGATCGGCAGGAACGAGTGGGTCGGCACGATCTACAATGCCGACGACGGCCACAGCTACCACGCCTATCTCAAGGTCAAGGACGCGCACACCGCGCGCCTGCAGGGCTGCGTGTTCACGATCCTGTGCCGCGGCCACACCTGGACGCGGACGAACTGAGCGGGCGCTCTTTATCTTCTCCCCGCAAGCGGGGACAGGTGAAAGCGCCCTACCCCGCCTTGGCCCGCTGCCCGAACAGCACCGCCTGCACGTTGGGATCCTTCATGTCGATGCCCTCGCGCAGTTCCTTGCCGAGCTTCATGCCGCGTTCGACAGCGGGGCGCGCCTTCAGCGTCTCCAGCCAGCGCTTGAGATGCAGGAAGTCGTCGATGTTCTGGTTCTGCCGCTTCCACAAATTGACCCAGCCGACGCACGCCATGTCGGCGATCGAATAGCGTCCGGCGAGGAATTCGCGGTCGGCGAGCCGCTTGTCCATCACGCCGTAGAGCCGGTTGACCTCGTCCTCGTAACGCTTGATCGCGTAGGGTAGCGTTTCGCGCGCATAGCGCAGGAAGTGGTTGAGCTGGCCGGCCATGGGCCCCAGGCCGCCCATCTGCCAGAACAGCCACTGGTCGACCTCGACCATGCCGCGCTCGTCCCTAGGATAGAATTTGCCGGTCTTGCGCCCGAGATATTGCAGGATGGCGCCAGACTCGAAGATCGAGATTGGCCGCCCGCCCGGACCCTGCGGATCGACAATCGCCGGCATGCGGTTGTTGGGCGCGATCTCGAGGAATTCCGGCTTGAACTGCTCGCCGGTGGCAATGTTCACCGGGATCATGGTGTAGGGCAGCCGGCATTCCTCCAGCATGATTGAGATCTTGAAGCCGTTCGGTGTCGGCCAGTACCAGAGCTCGATCGGCTTCGTCTGCTTAACCGGCTTCGCTGCCTTGGCTCCCTTGGCCCGTTTGACCGCCTTGGCGGCGCTCTTCTTGACCGTCTTCTTGGCGCTCTTGCGCCTGGATTTCGTCCTGCTGGCCTTCCCCTTCTTCTTCGCCCGCGCCATGGCACTGCTCCCGTCTTTCAATTGTCTTTTAAGAAACTCCGCCAGACCTAGGGCGATGGCCGGCAGACCGCAACCGGTGCGGCGCGCGCAGAGGCGCGATCTTCTACGAGCAAAAACGGCTCACGGGGGGAAAGGGCTCGATGCGCGCTCACTCCAGCTGGTCGGCACCGTCGGGCTCAGACGGTGAGCCGCCGGTCACGCCATAATCCTTCGACTTGCCGCCGGCCTTGGCGAGATCGAAGCCCTCGGCGGCGAGCCCGCGCTTCAAAAGTCGCCGGATGGCCGAGGCGCGGCTCGGCATGCGTTTTTTGAAGCGCCAGTCGTCGAGCGCTGTCACTTCTTCTTCGGTGAGCATCAATTGCAGACGCTCGCCTCTTTTCAAAACGCCCATCGCGAAATCCGGTGTACCGATGCTATCGGCAACCTGTGCTTTAACTCATAAAGCATCAATGGATGTTTCTCCGTCATTTCCTCTGACTTCGCTGTCCGACATATACTCACTCGGCCCATCGAACGTATTGTCCGCCATCGGCGGATGACCCGCTTTCTCATGCAACAGCCTCAGCGCCGCATTGTGCGCACGAAGGTTTTCTTGCGCGCGCCTGCGACCGCCCCCACACTTTCAGGCATGAGAGCCGATCATTCATCGGCGCGCACGAACGAGCTGCCGCCGAAGGCCGTACAGGACGCCGCCGCGGCGCGCGACGCCGTCGCGGAAAGCAATCACCGCATCGCCAACAATCTCTCGCTGGTCGCCGACATGGTGCGGCTTTACGCGCGCGAGGTGGCGAACACCGGCGAGCCGTTTAACAACGACAAGGTCTGCGCCATCCTGCAAGAGATCAGCGCCCGCGTAGAGGCCATCGCGCATCTGCACGGGCTGCTGGCAATCCACGACCGCGGCCAGCCGATTGACCTGTCGGGTTATTTGCGGGAGATCGCCGAGACGGTCGGCTCCTCTTCCACCTTCGCCCACAAGGCCGAGCTCAGCTACAGCGCCGACGAGGCCTGCATGGTCGCGCCGGAACGCGTGCTGC
>JARRNI010000080.1:0-10696 GCA_037385125.1 Pseudolabrys sp. | reverse complement strand
GTCTGGGATCAGCCGTCCATGCAGCACCGGCAACTTGCGCGCCCGGGCGGCAGCGATCACGTCGCTTGCACCGCTTTCTTCTCCCACCACCAGCAGCGCGTCGGTTCGTTTGAGTTGCGCCGCGAGCGGCGCCCGCAACGGCCCGGCCGGAAACACGCGGGCATTGCCGATGCCGCGCTTGCCGTCCACCACGGCGATGGTGAGATCCTTGGCGAGCGAGGCGTTCTGCAAGCCGTCGTCCATGACGATGACCGTCGCGCCGTGTTCGCGCGCAAGCGCTGCGCCTGCCGGCCGGTCGCGCGACACCACCGTAGGCGCCACCCGCGCCAGTCCGCCAGCATCCCCGCCAGCAGCATGGCGGTGGGCGTCTTGCCCGCCCCGCCGAGAACCAGGTTGCCGGCGCACAGCACCGGTAGCCCCGCGCGCGCGCCGGCGCGCCCCATGCGCCGCGCCGCCACCGTGCCGTAAACCGCCGCCACCGGCGCCAGCAATCCGGCACGCAAGCCCGCTTTGCGCCACCAGAAGGCCGGCTCACGCATGGTCGGTGCGCCTCGGCAGTTGCAGTTGCATGAGATAGGGCTCGAGCGCGGCGAGCGTGCGCTCGAGAGCGCCGCTTAAGCTTTCCACCGTCTCGCGCGCGGCCTTGGCGGCGCGTTCGCGCGCGGTATCGTCGTGCAGCCAAGCGCTGAAGCGGCCGGCGAGTTGATCGCCGTCGTCGACCTGTGCCGCGCCGCCGGACTTATCGAGCGCCGCGTAGATCTCGGCGAAGTTCCACACATGCGGCCCGTGCAGGATGGCGGCGCCCAGCTTGGCCGGTTCGATCGGGTTCTGCCCCCCGTGGCGGACCAACGAGCCGCCCATGAAAACCAGCGGCGAAAGGCGATAGATCAGGCCGAGTTCGCCCATGGTGTCTGCTACGTAGATATCGGTTGTTGCATCGGGCAACGCGCCGCGTGATCGCAAAGACGCCTTCAGCCCGGCGGCGGCGGCAAGTTCGGCTACACCGGCACCGCGCTCGGGATGGCGCGGCGCGATCAGCGTCACCAGCCCGGAGAAATCGGCGCGCAAGCGTCGGTGCGCGTCGATCAGCGCGCTTTCCTCGCCGGGATGGGTGGAGGCCGCCGCGACCAGCGGGCGGCTGCCGATGGCACTTTGCAGGGCGGCGAGTCTAGCCGCACCGGCGGGCGGCGCCGGCACGTCGAGCTTGAGGTTGCCGGCGGCGATAACGCGCGGCGCGCCCAACGCGCTCAGCCGCTCGGCGTCGCCCTGCGTGCCGGCGAGGCAGAGGTCGAAGCGGCCGAGCAGATCGACGATCGTGCCGAGCAGATAGGTCCAGCGCCGATAAGAGGCCTCCGAGATGCGCCCATTGATCAGGATCAGCGGCACGCGGCGGGTCGACGCCTCGACGATCATGTTCGGCCACAGGTCGGATTCCACGAACAGCGCGAGATCCGGGCGCCAGTGGGCGAGGAAACGGCGCACGAAGCGCGGCACGTCGAGCGGCACGAATTGATGGATCACGCCGCGCGGCAGCCGCTGTTCGGCCAGTCCGCCGGAGGTGACGGTGCCGGTAGTGACCAGCACGCCAATGCCCCGCTCGGCGATGCGCGCGATCAATGGCAATACGCTCGCCAATTCGCCGACGCTTGCCGCGTGCAGCCAGACCAGCCGCCCTTCCGGCCGCTTGAGGCGCGCCAGGCCGCGCCGCTCGACAAGGCGGCCGCCGTGCTCTTTGCCTTGCTTGACGCGCCGCGACAACATCACGGGCGTTAAAGGTCCGGCCACGGCCGCCAGCAGCCGGTAGGTGCGCAAGGCGGCGGGCAGGCGGCTCACTTGGCGCTCCCGACACGGTCGGCGAGCTCGTAGGCGCGCGCCGTCACGCGGTTGAGCTCACGCTCGACCTTTTGCCGCGCTTCTTCCAGTGCCGCATCGTCGGCGTCGTGCGCCACCGTGATCGGCTCGCCCGCCACCATCGCCAGGCGGCCGAACGGCAGATTGAGGACGCTGCGGTCCCAGCTGTCGAATTCCTTGCGCCGGCTGGAGGCGATCGCCACCGGATAGATCGGCCGTCCGGAATGCTGCGCCAGCTTGACCACGCCCATGCCGGCGACGCGCGCGATCTTAGGCACGTCGGCGGTGAGCGCGACGTTGTAGCCCTCCTTCAGTGCCTCGATCATTTCGGTGAAGGCGATGGCGCCGCCCTTGCGGTGGAATTCGCGGTTGTGCGCGCCGGAGCCGCGGATGGTCTCGATGCCGAGCTTTTCCGCCGCGCGCGCGTTGATCTCGCCGTCGCGATGGCGCGAGATCATGACCTTGGCACGATCATGGGCATCGCGCTTGATGAACGGCGCCATGAAGTGCTGGCCGTGCCACATGGTCACGATCACCGGTTTGTCGACCTGGTCGTAGATTTCGTTTGGCTCGACGATCAGGCGGTTGGTGCGCCAGACCAGCTTCAGATACCACGCCGCCACCGTGCCGACCGCGCCCTGGAAAGCCGGGGAATGCGTGAGACGCTTGAGCGGCGGCATCGGCAGGCGTCAGCGCGCGCGCCCGCCCGCGCTCTCGGGATCGAGCAGGCGGTGCAGGTGGACGATGAAATAGCGCATATGGGCGTTGTCGACGGTCTGCTGCGCCTTCGCTTTCCAGGCGGCGTAGGCGCTGGCGTAATTGGGGTAGATGCCGACGATGTCGAGCTTGTTGAGGTCGCGGAATTCGGTGCCGGCCAGGTCGGTGAGTTCGCCGCCGAACACCAAATGCAGCAGCTGTTTCTGTTTTCCGGGCACTTGTTCAAGCATGGCACGGTTCTTGGAACGATCCTTGGAAGAAGCCCCGGCGGAAAAGAAGGGTTATGGTGGCCTTGAAACGGCTTGCCGCGCAACCTTACGCGAACTCGGCCATACGGTCGCGCAGCAGATCGACCAGCGTGCCGTGGCGGGCAGGGCCGGCGGCGATCAGCGCGCCGTGCGCCACGTGCGATCGATTGTAGCGAAGCGGCCGGCCGGCAAAGTCGGTGATCACGCCGCCGGCTTCGTGCACCAAAAGATTGGCGGCCGCAAGGTCCCAGTCGTGGCTTCCGCCGGAGGCGAGGGCGGCGTCCAGTTCCCCCTGCGCCACGCGGGCAAACCGAAGGGCGAGCGAGAACACCTTCGGTTGCGGCTGGATCTGGGGGTTCAGCCCGCTCAGCCGCTCGAGATAGCGCTTGGGACCGGCGAGCCGGGCGCCCGCCAACGCGCCGCCGCCGCTCGCCTTGAGCGGCACGCCGTTGAGGGTGGCGCCTTGCCCGCGCACCGCGAGAAACATCTCCTCGCGCACCGGGGCGTAGAGCGAAGCCAGGATGGGCATGCCGTCCTCGACCAGCGCCACCGAGATGGTCCAGTCGTCGCGGCCGGAAATATAGGCGCGGGTGCCGTCGATCGGGTCGACGATCCAGGCGCGCGCCATGGCCCGGCCCGGCAGGTCGTCTTCGGTTTCTTCCGACAGCCAGCCCGCGCCGGGAACCAGTTCGCCCAGTCGCTCGCGCAGAAGGTCGTTGACCGCGATGTCGCCTTCGCTCACCGGCGAGTTGTCATCGCCCTTGGTCCAGCGTTTGAAAGGCCGGCGCGCGGTGACACGCGCGAGCTCGCCCGCCTCTCGGATAATGGCTTCGAGCGGCTCTTTGAAGCGCGCGGCGCTATTGGCCTGCAACGGTGAGCCCCTCCAGCCGGACGGTCGGCGCATTGGTGCCGTAGCGGAATTCGAGATCGTTGGCCGGCGTCAGCGTGCGGTACATGCCGAGGAGATGGCCGGCGATGGTGACCTCGCTCACCGCATAGCTCTTTTTGCCGTTCTCGATCCAGAAGCCGGAAGCGCCGCGGCTGTAGTCACCGGTTACCATGTTGGCGCCCACGCCGATCAGGTCGGTGACGTAGAAGCCTTCCTTGACGTCGGCGAACAGTTCCTCCGGGCTGACGCTGCCCGCGGTCAGATGCAGATTGGTCGGCGAAGGCGACGGCACCGAGGACACGCCGCGCGAGGCGTGACCAGTGGTGGTGAGCTTGAGCTCGCGGGCGGTGGCGCAGTCGAGCAGCCAGGATTGCAAGACGCCGTCCTCGATCAGCGCCAGCTTCTTGCTCGCTACGCCCTCGCCGTCGAACGGGCGCGAGCGCAGGCCGCGCTTGCGCAACGGATCGTCGACGACGGCGATGTCGTCGGCGAACAGCTTCTGGCCCATCTTGTCGCGCAGGAAGGTGGTCTTGCGCGCGACCGCGCCGCCGTTGACGGCACTGGCGAGATGCGAGACCAGCGTGCCGGCCACGCGCCGGTCAAAGATCACCGGCACCTTGCGCGTCGAAACCTTGCGCGGATTGAGCCGCTCGACCGCGCGCATGCCGGCGGTGCGGCCGATCTTCTCGGGGCTTTCCAAGTCCTCGGCGTGGCGCACGGCCGAATAGTCGTAGTCGCGCTCCATGGCGGTACCTTTGCCGGCGATCGCCATCATCGACAGGCCGTGGTTGGAGCCGAGGAAGGCGCCGCGGAAGCCGTGGCTGGTGACCAGCACCATGCCGCCGAAGCCGGCCGAAGCGGACGCGCCGCCCGACTTGGCTACGCCCGGCACCGCCAATGCCGCTTCCTCGGCGGCGCGCGCCTTGGCCTCGAGCTCGGCCACGCTCGGCATCTCCGGGTCGATCAGATCGAGATCGGGAAACTCGTGCGCCAGCAGCTCCCGCTCGGCGAGGCCGGCATAGTCGTCCTCGGGCGCGGCGCGCGCCATGGCCACGGCCCGTTCGGCCAGCACATTGAGATCGCCGGCCAGGTCATTGGTCGAGACCACCGCCTGCTTCTTGCCCACCAGCACGCGCAGGCCGAGATCGTCGCCCTCGGCGCTTTCGGTCTCCTCCACCGCGCCGTCGCGCAGCTCGATCGCCAGCGCCAGCGAGCGCACCGCCACTGCGTCGGCTGCATCGGCGCCGGCCGCGCGCGCGAGGTTCACGAGGCGTTCCGCACGCTCGATCAGCGCGGTCTGGTCGAACTTGGGCGCGGGAGCGCGCATGGCGGGCTTTCGTGTTTGTCGGTCAGTCGGGGGCGCGGAATGACCGTGAAATGGCGTCGAATCGGGGCCGATGCAACCGCCGTTTCGGAACAATTTGCGCGGAGCGGGCAACGCCTCGTCAATCATGGTTGGCAACGCCCCATCAATCATGCGTCGCAAAGACGGCCGCACTAGAAAGGATTAACCGCGAACATTAAGCGGATTCCGACGTTCATTTGCCAGGATTGCCGCCAGTGACCGGGCGCATAAGCCCGGCGCCGGGAGAGTTTGAGGCGTCAGATGCGAATGGACGGGTGTCCGGCCGGGTCGGGCCGCGCCATGCGGCTCGACCCGTTCGCCCTGCCGGTGCGCTTTTCGGCGAGCGACGCGAAGACCGACGGCTACCTGCGCGAGGTGGAACTGCACCGCAGCTGCGTGGTCGTGCGCCGCTCGCTCGCCGGCATGCGCATGGCGGTCAGTCTGCCGATCGCGGCCTTTGCTGGGGTCGGCCTGCGCTACGCGGCAGACGCCGCCGGGCTCATCGCCGTCGTGCTGGCGCACCGGGATCCGGGCCTGACGCTGCCCCTGTTCGTCTCCTGCGACGCCGACGAGGCCGTGGCCGAATGGCGTGCGTGGGGCGTTTCGCTGCGACTACAGCTATTGATCGATGACGGCGAAGGCTGGCACGCGCCCTTCACGCAGTTGGGTGAGGTGCGCACCGGCGAGGTGCGCCCACGCCGGCGCCGGCGCAGCGCCCTGAAGCGGCGGCGGCCGTCGATCCTCTTGCGCCGCCCCCGCGGCGAGCTTACCGATGCGACGCCGGTGCACCGCGGCGAGCGCGAGATCGTCGCGCGCAATTAACGCAACGCTTACGCCTTCCCGTACCCCCCCGCCGTCGGCGTCTGGATGATGATGGCTTCATCCGCGTCGATCACAATATCGTCGCAGCCTTTGAGCTTCTCCAGGCGGCCGTCCTTACGGCGCGCCCAGTTCTCGCCCACCTGGCCCGGCTCGCCGCCCGCCAGGCCAAAGGGCGGCACCCGGCGGTGGCCGGACAGCACCGTGCATTCCATCTTCTCCAGAAAACGGATGGTGCGGCGGATGCCGTCGCCGGCGTGCCATTTGCCCTTGCCGCCGGACCCTTGCCGTACGTGGAAATCCTCCAGCACCACCGGATAGCGGAATTCCAGCACCTCCGGATCGGTCAGCCGCGTATTGGTCATGTGGGTGTGCACCGCGTCAGTGCCGTTGAAGCCGGGGCCGGCTGGCGAGCCGGAGCAGATGGTCTCGTAGTACTGATACTTGGCATTGCCGAAATTCAGATTGTTCATGGTGCCTTGCGCGGCGGCGAGCGCGCCGAGCGCACCGAACAGCGTGTCGGTGACGGCTTGCGAGGTTTCCACATTGCCGGCCACCACCGCGGCCGGATATTCTGGCGACAGCATCGAGTGCTCGGGGATGACGATCTTGATCGGCCTGAGGCAGCCGGCGTTCATCGGAATGTCGTCATCCACCATCACGCGGAAGACGTAGAGCACCGCGGCGCGCGTCACCGGCTCGGGCGCGTTGAAATTGGTCGGCTGCTGCGGCGAGGTGCCAGTGAAATCGACGGTCGCCTCGCGCTTTTTCTTGTCGACCGAAATCTTCACCTTGATCCAGGTGCCCTGGTCCATCTCATAGGCAAACTGCGCGTCGTGCACGCGGTCGATCACGCGCCGCACGCTTTCGGCCGCGTTGTCCTGCACGTGGCGCATATAGGCCTTCACCACCGGCAGGGTGAACTGCTTGACCATCTTGCGCAGCTCGGCCACGCCCTTTTCGTTGGCGGCGATCTGCGCCTTGATGTCGTTGACGTTCTGCACCGGATTGCGTGCGGGGTATTCCGCGCCGGTGAGCGCCGCCATCAGTTCCTTCTCGCGGAAACGGCCGCGATCGATCAGCTTGAAATTGTCGAACAGCACGCCTTCCTGCTCGATCGAGGTGGCGTTGGGTGACATGGAGCCGGGCGAGATGCCGCCGACATCGGCGTGATGCCCGCGCGAGGCGACCCAGAACAGGACGTTCCGGCGCCTGTCATCGAATACCGGCGTACACACGGTGATGTCGGGCAGATGGGTGCCGCCGTTATAGGGCGCGTTGATGGCATAGATGTCGCCCGGCGCGATGGATCTAGCGTTCTCGCGGATGATGGTCTTCACCGCCCGGTCCATCGATCCGAGGTGCACCGGCATGTGCGGCGCGTTGGCGACCAGCGTGCCGTCATGGGAAAACACCGCGCAGGAAAAATCGAGCCGCTCCTTGATGTTGACCGAATAGGCAGTGTTCTGCAGCGACACGCCCATCTGCTCGGCGATCGACATGAACAGGTTGTTGAACACTTCCAGCATCACCGGGTCGGCATGGGTGCCTATGGCGTGGGTGCGCTTGAGTTTCCTGGCGCGCGTCAGGACGAGATGGATCTTCGCCGTCAACTCGGCCTGCCAGCCGGGCTCGACCACAATGGTCTGGTGCGGCTCGATCACGATGGCCGCGCCCTTCACCGTCTGCCCCGGCCTGAGCTGGTCGCGCATATAGACATTGGCGCGGCGCCATTTGCCGCCGGTGAAGAAGCGGGTGCGCCGCGTCGGCCTGGGCAGCCGGGCGCGCGTGCGCTTGGCCGAGCGCTCGCCGAACTTGGCACCACCGCCGACCGCCTCCACCGACACCGCCTCGACCACCAGCTGCTTGGAGCGGTCGACGAAGCCGAAGCGCGCCTTGTGTGCCTTCTCGAAGGCGCGCTGTATGGCGTCAAGCGAGATCAGCTTCAGCGAGGCCGCGCGTGAGCTTGCCGCGATGTCCCCCGCATCGACGATGAGCGGCGTGTCGGTGCCGGCATAGCGAATATGCGCGCGCGCGATCACCTTGATCTTGCCTGCCGGCACGCCCTGGCCGGCGACCTCGTTGCGCGCGTCCTCGCCGAGCCGCGTCGCATTGCGCTCGATCGCCTTCAGCGCCTTGGCCCCAAACGGCTCCTCGATCGCCTGCTGGCGCGTGGCGCGGATATCGGCCAGCCCCATGCCATAGGCCGACAGCAGCGAGGAGAACGGATGGATCAGCACCTTGGTCATGCCGAGGCTGTCTGCGACCAGGCAGGCGTGCTGGCCGCCGGCGCCGCCGAAGCAGTTGAGCGCGTAGCGGGTCACGTCGTAGCCGCGCTGCACCGAAATCTTCTTGATCGCATTGGCCATGTTCTCGACCGCGATCTTGATGAAGCCGTCGGCGATCTCCTCCGGTGTCTTGCCGCCGACCTGCGTGGCGAGATCGGTGAAGGCGAGCTCGACTGCATGGGTATCGAGCGGCAGGTTCTGCGTGGAGCCGAAAATCTTCGGGAAGAAGTCGGCGATCAGCTTACCGGTCATCACATTGGCGTCGGTCACCGCCAGCGGCCCGCCGCGCCGATAGCATTTCGGTCCCGGATTGGCGCCCGCCGAGTCGGGGCCGACGCGGAAGCGTGCGCCGTCGAAATGTAGGATGGAGCCGCCGCCCGCTGCCACCGTGTGGATCAGCATCATGGGCGCGCGCATGCGCACGCCGGCCACTTCCGTCTCGAAGGCGCGCTCGTATTCGCCGTCATAGTGAGAGACGTCGGTCGAGGTGCCGCCCATGTCGAAGCCGATGAGATGCTTGAAACCCGCCTCCTTGCCGGCCTGCGCCATGCCGACCACGCCGCCGGCCGGGCCGGACAGGATGGCGTCCTTGCCCTGGAACAGATCGGCGGCGGTGAGGCCGCCCGACGACATCATGAACATGAGGCGGGGGCCGGCCTCGTCGGTCGAGACGATGCGCCGCGCCGTTTCGGGATCGGACGTTTTCACGAGTTGTCCGGCCACGTGATCGACATAGCGTCGCAGGATCGGCGACAGGTAAGCGTCCACCACCGTGGTGTCGCCGCGGCCCACGAGCTTGATGAGCGGCGACACTTCATGACCGACGGACACCTGTTCGAAGCCCATCTCGCGCGCGAGCCGCGCCACCGCGCGCTCGTGCTCGGGATAGCGGTAGGCATGCATGAACACGATCGCCACCGCCTCGATGCCGTCGGCCTTGGCCGCTTGAAGGTCGCGCTGCACCGCGGCCAGATCGGGCGCGCGCTCGACCGTGCCGTCGGCGCGCACGCGCTCGTCCACTTCCGCTACGCGCGCGTACAGCATCTCGGGCTTGACGATCTCGCGCGCGAAGATCTTCGGCCGTGCCTGGTAGCCGATCTTGAGCGCGTCGCGGAAGCCCTTGGTGATGAGCAGCAGCGTGCGTTCGCCCTTGCGCTCGAGCAGCGCATTGGTGGCAACGGTCGTGCCCATCTTCACCGCGCCAACCGTGCCGGTCGGGATCGGCTCGCCGGCTTTCAGGCCGAGCAGGTCGCGGATGCCCTGCACCGCGGCGTCGGCATAGGCTTCGGGATTTTCCGACAGCAGCTTGTGCGCCTTGAGCGTGCCGTCGGGCCGCCGCCCGACCACGTCGGTGAAAGTGCCGCCGCGGTCGATCCAGAAATCCCACGCCTTGTTCGCCATGGCCGCCCCTTCGCTGCTTGCCGCGCCCTTATACGTGAGATGGCCGCCACCGCGATAGCGCCGAGCGCATGATCTTGAAAAGCGGCAACCGGTTTTCGGACAAGATCATGCGCAAATGAAATGTCAGGAAGGCACAGTGATTCAATCTAAACAGATTGGACTCTAGGTGCGTGCTACCCGCATGCGCTGCGCGATCAGTACGACCAGCACCACCGCCGCGGCGTAGCCCATGGTCGAAGGCTCGATCGGCTCGCCGTCCACCGGCCAGGCCAGCGCCACGATCATGAACGGTTGCAGCAGCATCACCTGCCCGATGCGCGCGACCCCGCCCATCGCCATCGCAGCGTTGAACACGAAGAAGGACAGGAACTGGCTGACCAGACTGACATAGGCCAGCCCCGCCCAGCCCTGCCACGGCACGCGTGCGAGATCGTCGGGCCACAGCAGGAATGCGGCCAGCGCCGACAGCGGCAGGAACAGCGCCACCTGCCAGGAGATCACCTCCCAGCCCGGCATGCGCCTGGCGAGCCGTCCCGACAGCGCATAGCCGAAGCCGCCGGCGATCACCGTGCCGAGCAGGAAAAGATCGCCCGCCGATAAACTGCCGCCGCCGCGGCTCAGCACGAAGCCGATGACGATCGCCGCTCCCGCCGCGCTCGCCAGCCAGAAGCCGGGGCTCGGGCGCTCGTGCGCCACCAGCGCCGCCGCCGCCGCCGTTGCCAGCGGCACGATGCCGAGCACCACCCCGCCATGCGAGGCCGGCACGGTCACCATGGCGAGCGCCATCAGCACCGGAAAGCCGATGGTGGTGCACAGGGCGGTGAGCGCCAGCTCGCGCCATAGCGCGGCCGACGGGAGCCTGCGGCGCGTCAGCGCGAGGGTCGCGAGCCCGGCGCAGCCGGCGATGGTCGCGCGCGCGGCGGTGAGAAACAGCGGATCGATGCTGCCGACCGCCAGCCTTGTCGCCGGCAGGGTGCCGGCGAACATCACCATGCCCACGAGGCCGAGCAGGAAGCCGAATGTCGCGCGGGATGGGGGCATTACCGGCATGCGGGGAGGGACTTTCCGGGGTCACCCTAGCCGATGCGCCGGCCGAGCCCAAACCGGAGCCGGCCGCCGGCTTGACTTACTTTCGCAA
>JARRNI010000079.1:0-24047 GCA_037385125.1 Pseudolabrys sp. | reverse complement strand
CCGGTCGATCTCACGCAACTGCTCGAGGCGCTGGTCGCGGCCGCCAACGAAATTCACACCGACGACGTCAACGTCACCTTGAGCTTCGAGGACGGCAAGCCGGAGGACTTCCACGTGCCCGGCCATGATTCCCGGCTCGGCCAAGTCGTCAGCAATCTGATCGGCAATGCGCGCTCGTTCTCGCCGCCCGGCGGCAGCGTGCGCGTCACCTGCCGCAAGCTGAAGGGCGAGGTGGAAATCACCGTCGACGACAACGGCCCCGGCATCCCGCCCGACGCTGTGCAAAAGATCTTCGAGCGCTTCTATACCGACCGGCCCGAGCAGGGCTTCGGGCAGAATTCCGGCCTCGGCCTGTCGATCTCCAAGCAGATCGTGGAAGCGCATGGCGGTCGCATCTGGGCCGAGACCCGGACGGCACCTGCCACGCCCGGCAGGGAGGCCAAGGAGCTCGGCGCCCGCTTCGTCGTGCGCCTGCCGGCGGAGTGATTGCCGGCGCTCAACCGGTGGCGGACGTTCCCACCATCCACGCCTCCTCCGTCCTCGTCGGTCCGAAGGCCGTGCTGATCCGCGGGCCGGCCGGCAGCGGCAAGTCGGCGCTGGCTTGGGACATCATTGAGGCTGGCGAACGAGGCGTTCTGCCCTTCGCGCGCCTGGTGGCCGACGACCGTGCCCATGTCGAAGCCCGCAATGGCCGCCTGCTGGTGAGCCCCGCGCCGGCGCTTCAAGGCTTGATCGAGGTGCGCGGCCTCGGCATCCGCCGCCTCGCCTTCGAGCCGCTCGCGGTGGTCGACTTGGTGGTCGACCTGGCCGCCGCCAACGCGGAGCGCCTCCCCGCGAGCGAAGCTGCCGAAACAGCGATCAAGGGAATTGCCCTGCCGCGGCTCGCGGTCGCACCCGGCCAGCCGGCGCTGCCTTTGCTCGAGGCTGTTCTCAAGCTCCCGCCCGCCGCCATTTGACCTCGGACCGGCGCCGCGCTAGGTGCGTTTGCCCGCCTTTGCATGAAAAAATTAACCATAAGCGGCCTACCATGCCGCCGCCGAAAACGGACCCGTCGAGCTTGCCCCCCGTGGCACCATCTTTCCGCACTGCAACAGAGCGCGTATATAGCGAGGGCAGGCCTCCGCAAGGAAGCCCAAGAAACCCTTGCAATGAGGCACCAAATGGGCGTGAATGCGCCCCCGTTCGTGTGGTGCGGCGCAGCACCCGCGTGGAGTCCGGGATGATCGGCCTCGTACTTGTGACCCATGGGCGCCTGGCCGTCGAATTCAGGTCGGCGCTAGAGCATGTCGTCGGCCCGCAGCGGCAGATCGAGGCGGTCACCATCGGCCCCGACGACGACGTCGAGCAGTGCCGCAAGAACATCGTGGAAGCAGTCAAGCGCGTCGACAGCGGCACCGGCGTCGTCATCCTCACCGACATGTTTGGCGGCACGCCGTCCAATCTCGCCATCTCGGTGATGAGCCAGCCCAAGGTCGAGGTGCTGGCCGGCATCAATCTGCCCATGCTGATCAAGCTCGCCAAGGTGCGCGAGTCCGCGTCGCTGCAGGACGCGGTGGCCGCCGCCCAGGAAGCCGGCCGCAAATATTGCACCATCGCCAGCCGAGTGCTCAGCGGTAAATGAACGGCTCCGCCTCATCCGAAACGCAGGGCGGCGCGGTGCCCGTGGTGCGCGAGGTCGAGATTGTCAACAAGAAGGGGCTGCACGCGCGTGCCTCCGCCAAGTTCGTGCAGACCGCCGAACAGTTCGACGCCGAGATCACCGTCAGCCGCGGCCACGAGACCGTCGGCGGCACGTCGATCATGGGCCTGATGATGCTGGCCGCCGCTCCTGGCACCATCATCACCATCACCGCCACCGGTAACGACGCCGCCGCCGTCGTCGACGCGCTCGCCGAACTGGTGTCGAGCCGCTTCGGCGAAGGCGATTGACGCCCAATCTTCCGCCCACCGCAGTCGGCGCGGGACCTCGCATCGCAACGATTGTCGGGACGCATTAAATTCGGCGCGGGCGGCGTACGCTTGTTGCCCTCGTTGCGCGCCTCTTCTAGGCTCTTTGCAATCCAAAAAATAAACACGCCGAACGCGGCCAGCCAGGGAAGGAGCGCGCCATGCAACGCAGCACCGATCGCATTTTGACCACCCATACCGGCAGCTTGCCGCGCGGCGAGCCGCTGGGGCCCATGCTGCTCGAAGAGGAACGCGGCAATCCGGTCGACAAGGCCAAGCTGCGCGAGGCGATCGAGGCGCGCGTTGCGCACGTCGTTCACAAACAGAAAGAGGCCGGCATCGACATCGCCAATGACGGCGAGCAAGGCCGCGTCGGTTTCCAGACCTACATCGTGGAACGCATGAGCGGCTTCGGCGGCGCTTCCAAGCGTCCCTACGGCAAGGAGTTCATCCAGTTCCCCGACTTCACCCAGCGCATGCTGGCGCGCATCCCCAACCACAGCAAGGTATTCGACGCGCCGGAGGCGGTGGCCGAGGTGAAATATCACGACAGCAGCGCGATCGAGACCGAGCTCGAGCGCCTCAAGCGGATTTCCGCGCCCGTCAAGGACAATTTCGCCGGCTTCTTCATGAACGCGCCGTCGCCCGGCATCATCGCGACGACGATGCTGAACGCCTATTACAAGTCGCACGAGGATTACCTCAACGCGATCGCGCGCGAGATGCACGGCGAATACAAGGCGGTCGTGGATGCCGGCTTTATCCTGCAAATCGACGCACCCGACATGGCGATGGAGCGCGTGCTGCTGTTCCAGGACATGTCGGACGCGGAATTCGCCAAGACCGTGGAGCAGCACGTCGCCGCCTTAAACAAGGGTCTCGAGGGGCTGCCGCGCGACCGCGTGCGCCTGCATGTATGCTGGGGCAATTGGGAAGGCCCGCACAATTACGACGTCGCCATGGGCGTCATCCTGCCGGCGCTCTACCAAGCTAATGTCGGCGCGCTCAGCCTCGAATTCGCCAACCCGCGCCGGCAGCACGAAACCACCGCGATCAAGAAACACAAGCTGCCCGACACCATGGTCCTGATCCCCGGCGTGATCGATTCCAAGAGCAATTTCGTCGAGCATCCGGAAGTGGTCGCGGAGCGCATCGAAAAGGTCGTCGACGCGGTCGGTGACCGCGAACGCGTCATTGCCGGCGTCGACTGCGGCTTCGGCACCTTCGTCGGCTGGGAATGGGTTACCGAGGATGTGGTCTGGGCCAAGCTGCGCACGCTGCGCGAAGGCGCCGACATCGCCTCGGCCCGCCTGTGGGGCAAGAAGGTGGCGTAATCAGAAGGCGGCGTCATTAAGCAATAAACCACGATGGGCGGCGCCAGGGCCGCCCATCCTGTGCTACCTTGTCCCCGAGGCGCCGCCGTCCGGCGCCGCACTCACAGCGGGGTTTTTTGCCATGTCCGATACCAACGAAGCGACGGAAGCCGCGCCCGCCGCCGGCGGCCAGCAGCGCCAGCAGGTCACGCTGCGCTATATCGACCGGGCGGAGTGCATGGAGACCTTTGCCGACAGCATCGCCCACCTGTCCTTCGACGGTCAGGCGCTGCGCATCGAATTCGCCGTCACCCGCATGGACGACGTCAAGCAGGGCGCGCCGCTGACCGGGCGCCGCATGCCGGCTTGCCGGCTGGTGCTGCCGCCGGCGGCGGCGGTGGAACTGATTAACCGCATGCAGCAGATCGGCGCCGCGCTCGCCCAGGCCGGTGTGCTGCGGCAAAATCCGCCGCCGGGGGCACCCAGTACGCCGGAAACCCGCCAGTGAGGCCTTTCCAGCCCCTTTGACCGGTCGCCGACCTGCCCCTAGAAACGACATAAAGAAATCTTTATATATGCATTGCGGGACCGACCCTGGCCTGTTATAGGCACGGCCGACCCGCCTCATCCCGTTTTGTCAATTGCATAAGGATTGTCATGACCGCGACCGCGAAAAAGAAAGCCGCCGCCACCGACTACGTCGTCAAGGACATCGATCTCGCCCCCTGGGGTCGCAACGAAATATCGCTGGCCGAGACGGAAATGCCCGGCCTGATGGCGACGCGCGATGAATACGGGCCGCATCAGCCGCTGCGCGGTGCCCGCATCGCCGGCTCGCTGCACATGACCATCCAGACCGCGGTGCTAATTGAGACGCTGACCGCGCTCGGCGCCGACGTACGCTGGGCCTCCTGCAATATCTATTCGACCCAGGACCATGCCGCCGCGGCGGTCGCCGCCGCCGGCGTGCCGGTGTTCGCCGTCAAGGGCGAGAGCCTCGAGGAATATTGGGACTACTGCCACCGCATCTTCGACTGGTCGGACGGCGGCACGCCCAACATGATCCTGGACGACGGCGGCGACGCCACCCTGCTGCTGCATCTCGGCATGCAGGCGGAACAGAACATCGACGTGCTCAAGCATCCGGGCAACGAGGAAGAGGAAGTTCTGTTCGCTTCCATCAAGAAGCGGCTGAAGGAAAAGCCCGGCTGGTACACCGCGACGGCCAAAGCCATTAAAGGCGTGACCGAGGAAACGACCACCGGCGTGCACCGGCTCTACCAGATGGCCAAGGAAGGCCGCCTGATGTTCCCGGCCATCAACGTTAACGACTCGGTAACCAAGTCGAAGTTCGACAACCTCTACGGGTGCCGCGAGTCGCTGGTCGACGGCATCCGCCGCGGCACTGACGTGATGATGTCGGGCAAGGTGGCGATGGTCGCGGGCTTCGGCGACGTCGGCAAGGGCTCGGCCGCTTCGCTGCGGCAGGCGGGCTGCCGCGTGCTGGTGTCGGAGGTCGATCCGATCTGTGCGCTGCAGGCAGCGATGGAAGGCTACGAGGTCGTCACCATGGAAGACGCCGCGCCGCGCGCCGACATCTTCGTCACGTCCACCGGCAATGTGGACGTGATCACCATCGACCACATGCGCAAGATGAAGGACCGAGCGATCGTCTGCAACATCGGCCACTTCGACAGCGAAATCCAGGTGGCGGCGCTGAAGAACCTGAAGTGGAACAACATCAAGCCGCAGGTGGATGAGATCGCCTTCCCCGACGGCCACCGCATCATCCTGTTGTCGGAGGGCCGGCTGGTGAACCTCGGCAACGCCATGGGCCATCCGAGCTTCGTGATGTCGTCGTCCTTCACCAACCAGACGCTGGCGCAGATCGAACTGTGGACCAACCCCGGCAAGTACGAGTGCAAGGTCTACACCCTGCCCAAGCACCTCGACGAGAAGGTCGCGCGGCTGCACCTCGACAAGATCGGCGTCAAGCTGACCCAACTTTCGCAGAAGCAGGCGACCTATATCGGCGTGCCGCAGGAAGGCCCCTACAAGGCGGATCATTACCGCTACTAAGCGCTGCTGCCCAAGGAGCGCGACAAGGGACGGCCGGCCTTCGCGCCGGCCGTTTTCTTTTTTGGGTAGACGCCTACGTATATCTCCTGATGCCCCGGTTTGACCCCGATCAAACCTGCCCGCCTAGGCCTTCGCCATGATGCGCCTGCTTGAGCTTTCAGGAGGCCGCCATGAACAAGATCACCGCCAGGGCCGTCGCCCGCCGCGCCGGCGCCAACCCGGAGGTCGCCGCCCTCTGGACCGCGGCGTTGTGGCTCCTGGCCCTCGCCTACCTGCTGGCGAAGGTGGAGGTGCATTAGAGACGCAGCCCCTACTCGCCCCGCAAGCTTGAAGGCGCCCCGTCCCGATGCTATCTGCCCGCCATGACGGCGGTTCCAATCAACAATATCCGCAACTTCTCCATCGTCGCCCATATCGACCACGGAAAGTCCACGCTCGCCGACCGGCTGATCCAACTCACCGGCGGGCTGACCCTGCGCGAGATGAAGGAGCAAGTGCTCGATTCCATGGAGATCGAGCGCGAGCGCGGCATCACCATCAAGGCCCAGACCGTGCGTCTGAAATACCGCGCGCGCGACCGGAAGGATTACATCCTCAACCTGATCGACACACCCGGCCATGTCGATTTCGCCTATGAGGTGAACCGCTCGCTCGCCGCCTGCGAGGGTTCCTTGCTGGTGGTGGACGCGAGCCAGGGCGTCGAGGCGCAGACGCTCGCCAACGTCTACCAGTGCTCAACAAGGTCGACCTGCCGGCGGCCGAGCCGGACAAGGTCAAGCAGCAGATCGAGGACGTGATCGGGCTGGACGCTTCCGACGCCATCCTGATCTCGGCCAAGACCGGCGACGGCGTGCCCGACGTGCTGGAGGGTATCGTCACCCGGCTGCCGCCGCCCCAGGGCGACCGCGACGCGCCGCTCAAGGCGCTGCTAGTCGACTCCTGGTACGACGTCTATCTCGGCGTGGTGGTGCTAGTGCGCATCATCGACGGCGTGCTCAAGAAGGGCCAGAACATCCACATGATGGGCACCGGCGCCAATTACGAAGTCGACCGCACCGGCATCTTCCTGCCCAAGCTCACCCCGGTGGACGAGCTCGGCCCCGGCGAGATCGGCATGCTCACCGCATCGATCAAGGAAGTGGCCGACACCCGCGTGGGCGACACCATCACCGAGGAGCGCAAGCCCTGCGCGGAGCCGCTCGAAGGCTTCCGCCCGGCGATCCCCGTAGTGTTCTGCGGCCTGTTCCCTGTGGACGCCGCCGACTTCGACGACCTGCGCGCCGCCATGGGCAAGCTGCGGCTGAACGATGCCAGCTTCTCCTACGAGATGGAGACTTCCGCCGCGCTCGGCTTTGGCTTCCGCTGCGGCTTCCTCGGCCTCTTGCACCTGGAGATCATCCAGGAGCGCTTGTCGCGCGAGTTCAATCTCGATCTGATCGCCACCGCGCCATCCGTGGTCTACAAGATAAAGCTGCGCAACGGCGGTGAGATCGAGCTGCACAATCCGGTCGACATGCCTGACCCGATGCAGATCGCCGAGATGCAGGAACCGTGGATCGAAGCCACCATCCTCACGCCCGACGAATTCCTCGGCGCCGTCATCAAGCTGTGCCAGGACCGCCGCGGCGAGCAGAAGGAGCTCACTTACGTCGGCAGCCGCGCGCTGGTGAAATACGAATTGCCGCTCAACGAGGTGGTGTTCGATTTCTACGACCGGCTCAAATCGGTGTCGCGCGGCTACGCCTCATTCGACTATCATCTCACCGACTACAAGCCGTCCGACCTAGTCAAGCTCCAGATGCTGGTCAACGGCGAGCCGGTAGACGCGCTCGCCATGCTCGTGCATCGCACGCGCGCGGAGAGCCGCGGCCGCGCCATGGCGGAGAAGCTCAAAGAACTGATCCCGCCGCACATGTTCCAGGTGCCGATCCAGGCGGCCATCGGCGGCAAGGTAATCGCGCGCGAGACCGTGCGCGCCTTCCGCAAAGACGTCACCGCCAAGTGCTACGGCGGCGACGCCACACGTAAACGGAAACTTCTGGAGAAGCAGAAGGAAGGCAAAAAGAAGATGCGCCAGTACGGGAAGGTCGACATCCCGCAAGAGGCGTTCATTGCGGCGCTGAAGGTGGATGTGTAGGGGCTATTCCGCCGCCTACGAACGACGCAAGAGGCCCGCCCGCTTCATCTCATCGTGCAACGCAATCGGATTCCAATCGTAGCCGGCCGGTCAGGTCGGCGCGCCACTTTCGATGAACACGCGCTGGAAGTAACTTGCGTCCTTCAGCGGTTCGGCCATCGGACCAGTCTTCCGGAAGACATCCGCGAAATCCCGCACACCGACGGTGCCGTCGGAAAATTCGATTTCCAACGTGTGGCCGCCTAGGGATCACACGCCGATGACATCGATTATCATTCCAAACCCGGGGATAAGTTCGAGCTGCCCATCCGTTCGCGCGGTCTGCCAGTTCCGCATGAGCGCGGTGGGTCTGGCGCGCGCTCGATAACAGTCGAGACGCTTTGATGCCACAGGCGTCGCGCGTCGGCCGCGTCGCCGTCAGCGCGGCGGACCGAAAAAGAACGGAACCGGCGGCGGACCGTAATACCGGCCGGGCGCTTGGTTATAGGCGCTATAATTGTCCGCGCGGTAATGCCGATAGCGGCGCGTGCGTTCGCGCACGACGCGCTGCCGATGACGACGATGACTATAATGCGGCCGCGAGGCGCCCGCCCCCTTCACCACGATGCGCACGTCGCCCCGGTTCGCCTTCACCAGCTTGAACAAGGTGGCGGCATTGCGCGGATAAAGCCGGATGCAGCCGTGCGAAGCGGGCCGGCCGATATAGCGGGTCTCGTAGCTGCCGTGGATCGCGTAGCCGCCCGTGAAGAAGATCGAATAGGGCATCGGCGAATTATGGTACTTGCGCGAGTACCAGTGGCGCGCCAGCCGCTGCGGACGATAGGTGCCGTTCGGCGTGGTGTAGCCATAGCGCGCGGTCGATACCGGCCAGCTGTAGCGGTGCTCGCCGTCGACCGAGACCGACATGCGCTGCGCGGACTTGTTGACGGTGATGGTGACGCTCGCCTGTGCGGCCGTCGCGCTGCCCAGCAGGACGGCAAGCATGGCTGCGACGGTGGTAAGACGGTGCAACATCGGGGCTACTCCCGGATACGCAGTTACTAAAGTTGCCACCTACATCGATGTTTTATCCCAGATCAAAAAAGCGGCCTCGGGTGACCGGACGATGATACCGGGTCACCAGCGAGGCATCGTGACGGCCGCGGCTTCACGATACGATAACGCATCGAGCCATAGTCCCGCACAGTGGCGTGACGACGCGGATCTCGCGCACGACGCATCCGCCGGCGGTGCCGACCATCTGCTACTGTCCCGAATGGCCCGCCCAACCGCTTCAGCATCGCGCGTCCGGGTAGCATTGTAAACCCCTCGTTAACCATAAAAGCCTCTGGCCGGACTTCGCTTTTTGGAGGTTGCCGTGGCGCGGGCGGCCTTTGCCTAAACCACCCGGTGAAATTAACCTGACAGTCGAACCCGGAGTCGCTAGAGCGGACCCATGGTCAGTCGCATCGTGGCCCTCGTCGCTTTGTTGCTGTCGGTTGCCGTCGGCCTCACCTTGGCCGAGCGGCCGGCCACGGCCGCCGCCAAGCGGTCGGTTGTGCCTCGCCACCAGGTGCCGATACCCAAACCGAAGCCCACGCTAAAGCCAAAGCCGGCGCCGACCTTTACCGCTCCGCCGGCGGCGAAGCCCGCGTCCCTGGTCGAGATACCGCTGCCGCGGCCGAAACCCGCGCTTACGCAGCGGGAACGCGAAAAAGGCGTGGCCGCCAGTCTGCTCTTCGCCGCCAAAAAGCTGGCGAGCGTGGGGAGGCCGGAGGTGTTCGGCTATTACTCGCACGGATGTCTGCAGGGCGGCCTCGAGTTGCCGCCCATTGGACCGCATTGGCAAATCATGCGGCCGTCGCGCAACCGCAATTGGGGACATCCCGAACTGATCCGTTTTTTGAAGCGGATCTCGGCGGCGGTCGCCAAGGCGACTGGCTGGCCCGGCATTCTGATCGGCGACATGGCGCAGCCGCGCGGCGGCCCGTTGCCTTCCGGTCACACGAGCCACCAGGTCGGCCTCGACGTCGACATCTGGTACAAGCCGATGCCGGACCGCATTCTGACCGAGAAAGAGCGCGACGAGATGCCCCCGACCTTTATGATCGCCGAAAACGGTCTGGAGGTTAACAAAAACTGGACACCGGCGGACGCGGCCTTCGTGCGCACCATCGCCGAGCAGCCCGAGGTCGAGCGCGTGCTGCTCAACGCGGCGGTCAAAAAGAAGATGTGCGAACTCGAGGGTAAACATCACTACGCCTGGATGGCGAAGCTGCGGCCTTGGTACTTCCACACCAGCCACATCCATGTACGGCTGAAATGCCCGGCGCATTCACCGCATTGCCGCCATCAGCCGCCAGTTCCGAAGGGCGACGGCTGCGCGAAGAAAAACCTGGCCTTCTGGTTCTCCAAGAAGGTGTTGAATGTGAAACCGGAAACGCCAAGCCAGAAACTGGAAAATCCGATCACGATGGCCCGCCTGCCGTCCGCCTGCCGGCGGGTGCTCAACGCCCCGGTCAAGAAGACCGATCTGGCCGCCGAAGAAAAGTGACGGAAGAGCGCGCCGCCGCGCCAGCGATCGCTTCGCGTAATCGAGCCGTTCATCGGAAAGATGCGGTCCCGCAGTCCTTCCTGCGCGCGGCTGTTTTCGCCGCGGCGACGGCGCGCTAGACTGTCGCCATGACCGACGACCCCGAAATTCTGCGCGAACTGGAAAGGAAGGTGCTGTGGCTGGCGAGCTGGACCATCCATAACGCCAACCATCTGCGCGAGAACGCCGACGGGCTGAAGGTGGGCGGCCATCAGGCCTCCTCTGCCTCGCTCGCCAGCATCATGACCGCGCTCTATTACGACGTCTTGCGGCCGGAAGACCGGGTGGCGGTCAAGCCGCACGCCTCCCCCATCTTCCACGCCATCCAATACCTTCTCGGCAAGCAGACGCGCGAGCGGCTCGAAGCCTTCCGCGGCTACAAGGGCGCGCAGAGCTATCCTTCCCGCACCAAGGACGCCGACGACGTGGACTTCTCCACCGGCTCGGTCGGCCTGGGCGTGGCGCAGACCCTGTTCTCGTCGCTGACGCAGGACTATGTGCGCGCGCACGGCTGGGGGCAAACAATAAACGGAAAAGCGCGGCCGGAAGGCCGCATGGTCGCGCTGGTCGGCGACGCCGAGCTCGACGAAGGCAATATCTTCGAGGCGATCCTGGAAGGCTGGAAGCAGAGCTTGCGCAATTGCTGGTGGATCGTCGACTACAACCGGCAGAGCCTCGACGCGGTCGTGCGCGAGGGCCTGTGGGAACGCTACCAGCAACTGTTCGAGAACTTCGGCGGGGACGTGGTGATCGTCAAATACGGCTCGCTGCAGCGGGCCGCGTTCAAGGAGCCGGGCGGCGACAAGGTGAAAGCCTGGATCGACAATTGTCCCAACCAGCTCTATTCGGCGCTCGTCTTCGCGGGCGGAGCGGCCTGGCGCAAGCGGCTCAACGACGAGATCGGCGACCAGGGCGACGTCAGCAGGCTGATCCAAAAGCGCAGCGACGATGAGCTTGCCGCCTTGATGAACAATCTCGGCGGCCATGACCTGCCCGCGCTGCTCGAAGCCTTCCACGGCGTGAAAGGCGACAAGCCGACCTGTTTCATCTGCTACACGGTCAAGGGCTTCGGCCTGCCGATGGCCGGCCACAAAGATAATCACGCCGGCCTGATGACGCCGGCACAGATGGATACCTTCCGCAAGGCCAACAATGTCCGGCCTGGCCACGAGTGGGACCGGTTCGAGGGCCTGCCGCGCGCCAAGGAGGTGGAAAGCTTTCTCAAGCATGTGCCATTTGCCGCCGCTGGAGAGCGCCGGCTGAAAGCGCCGCCGATCCCGGTACCGGACGAGTTGCCGCTGCCGCAACAGGCCGTGAACTCGACGCAGGCCGGCTTCGGCACGATCCTCAACGATATCGGCCGCGGCGACGACGAATTCACGCAGCGCATCGTCACGGCTTCTCCGGACGTTACCGTGTCGACCAATCTGGGCGGCTGGGTCAACCGCCGCGGCGCTCGGCCTCTCGCATACCATCAACGGCGTGCGCCTGCTGCCGGTCGGCACGCTGTACGACCCGTTCATCGCGCGCGGTTTCGATCAGCTCAACTACGCCTGCTACCAAGACGCCCGCTTCATGGTGGTGGCGACGCCGTCCGGCATTTCGCTGGCACCGGAAGGCGGCGCGCACCAGTCGATCGCCGAGCCACTGATCGGCATGGCGCAGGATGGCTTGGCGGCGTTCGAGCCGTCCTACGTGGACGAGCTAGCCGTCATCATGCGCTGGGCCTTCGACTACATGCAGAAGGACGGCGACGCTGCGAACGATTTTTCGTTGGTCGCGCGGCCGGACACAAAACCGGTGTCCACTTTTGCTGGCCGCGCTCCCGAACAGGCCTGGCTGCGCGACGAGACCGGCGGCTCGGTTTACCTGCGTCTGTCCACGCGGCCGGTCGAGCAGATCAAGCGGCCGATGACCGACTCGCTGCGCCGGGCCATCGTCGACGGCGCCTATTGGCAGCGCAAGCCGGGGCCGAACGCGCAGGTCGTCGTCGCCTATTCCGGCGCGGTGGCGCCGGAAGCGATCGCTGCGGTCGGGTTGATGGCCGAAGACCGCCGCGACGTCGGCCTCCTGGCAGTCACCTCAGCCGACCGGCTGAATGCCGGCTGGACTGCGGCGCAGCGCGCGCGCGAGCGCGGGCTCGTCCATGCGCGCTCGCATATCGAGCGCCTGCTCGCAGAGGTGCCGGCGCATTGCGGCATCGTCACTGTGCTCGACGGCCATCCGGCCACGCTCGCCTGGCTCGGCGCGGTCGCCGGCCACCGCACGCGCTCGCTCGGGGTCGAGCATTTCGGCCAGACCGGCTCGATCGCGGATTTATACCGCCACTACGGCATCGACACCAATGCGATCGTCGCCGCGGCGCAGGCCATCGCGCCGGGAAGGCCGATAAGGCATTTGAAGGCATTGCCTTAAACGCCGTTGTTGTTTCGCGCGCATTACCGCTTTCCGTCTTCCAAAATCATCGCCGCGCCTTTCTCGGCGATCATAATAGTCGGCGAATTGGTGTTGCCGGAGGTGATCGACGGCATGACTGAGGCGTCGATCACGCGCAGGCCCTGCAAGCCGATCACGCGCAGACGCGCGTCGACCACGGCGCGCGCATCGTCGTCGCGGCCCATGCGCGCGGTGCCGACGGGATGGAAGATGGTGGTGCCGATATCGCCGGCGGCTTTTTCCAGCGCGGCCTCGTCGTCGTCACGCGCCTGCGTGCCCGGCAAATTTTCAGTCGGCGCGTATTTGCGCAAAGCAGGCTGCGCAACGATCTTTCGGGTGACGCGAATGGAGTCGGCAGCGACGCGGCGGTCTTCCGGCGTCGAAAGATAATTCGGCGCGATGGCCGGCAGCACGGAAGGATCGGCCGACTTGAGCGTGAGCGCGCCGCGGCTGGTCGGCCGCAGATTGGCGACGCTGGCCGTGAAGGCGGGGAACGGATGCAGTGGCTCGCCGAACTTGTCGAGCGAGAGCGGCTGCACGTGGTACTGGATGTTGGCGCGGTCCTGGGTCGGGTCGGAGCGTGTGAACACGCCGAGCTGCGAGGGCGCCATGGTCATGGGCCCGCGCCGGCGCAACACGTAATCGAGGCCCATGCCAACGCGCTGGACGAGCGAGGCATAGCTCTCGTTCAGCGTCTTGACGCCCGAGACTTTGTAGATCATGCGCAATTGCAAATGGTCGTGCAGGTTCTGCCCGACGCCGGGCTTGTCCAGCACGACCGGAATGCCGTGCTGCGCAAGATGCGCCGCCGGCCCGACGCCCGACAACATCAGCAGGTGCGGCGAATTGATCGCGCCGGCCGACAGGATCACCTCGCCGCGGCAGCGCGCGCTGCGCGCCTCGCCGTTCTGCCGCCAGCGCACGCCGCTTGCGCGCCTGCCGTCGAAGACGAGCCCTTCGACCATGCACCCGGATTCGACTTGTAAGTTCTTCCGATGTAGCACCGGCTTGAGGAAGCCGCGCGCCGCCGACCAGCGCCGGCCGAATTTTTGGTTGACGTGGAAATAACAGACGCCCTCGTTGTCGCCGGTATTGAAATCGTTCACCGTCGGGATGCCATATTGCACCGCGGCCGCCTTGAAGGCGTCGAGGATCTCCCAGGTCAGGCGCGGCGGCTCCACCCGCCACTCGCCGCCGGCGGCGTGGCCGTCGCTCATGAAGTGGTCGACATGCTTACGGAACATCGGCCGCACATCGTCCCACGACCAGCCGGGCAGGCCGAGCTGGCGCCACTGGTCGTAATCCGTCGCCTGGCCCAGCATGTAGATCATGCCGTTGATGGCCGACGAGCCGCCCAGCACCTTGCCGCGCGGATAGCTGAGGCTGCGGCCGTTCAGCCCCAGCTCGGCTTCGGTCTTCATCAGCCAATCGGCGCGCGGATTACCGATAGCGAACAGATAGCCGACGGGGATGTGAAACCAGATCCAGTTGTCGCGTCCGCCCGCTTCCAGCACCAGCACGCGCTTCGACGGATCGGCCGACAACCGGTTGGCCAGTACACAGCCGGCCGAGCCCGCGCCCACCACGATGTAGTCGAACTCACCTTCGGTCGCAGTCCTCTCAGCCATCACGCCCCTTCCCGGTTTTGTGCAGTGTGCTGCGCTTTGGTGAGCCGAGCAACCGGCCCACGCTATTGCCGGTTGTGCGCCCTTCGTTCTTTGCAAAAGAGCGTCCGCGCGCCCCAACCGCCGCAATTTCCCGTGCTTTTTTCATCAATCAGCAACCAAACGCCTTTCGATTTTCCGCCGCAACAGCCGCCGCATGTATCCATAGCCCGCCCGCGTCGGATCAAGGCGCACGGCAAACGCGAAGGACAAGCACAATGGCACAGGCAGTCGCGCTCGTTCCGAACTTGGCCCCGCCGACTGGATCAGCGTCAACCGAGCGCAGGGACCCGCCGATTTGGGCTCGACCCTGATGCGCATCGTGGCGGCCTGCCGCATCGGTCTGCTCAGCATCGCGGGCGATTACCTTCGGTTGTCGCGCGGGCCGAGCAAGGTCTCGTTCTGGGACTACACCCGGCTGCGGCTGTTCGATCGCGAATTCTGGGCGGGCGAAGACCGCCGCAACGTGGTCGGGCAGAGCCGCAGCCTGCAAATCTGGACCACGATCAATTATCGCGTGGACTGGTGGGGCTGCTTCGACAGCAAGCTGGCGAGCACCGCCTATCTTTCCGCCTTCGGATTTCCTGTCATCCCCGTTCGCGCGATCTATTGCGAGAACGCCACGGCCGGCCGCGCCGACCGGGTGTTGACCGACGGCCAGGCGCTGCGCGGCTATCTGCAGCATGCCGATCATTATCCGCTGTTCGGCAAACCGGCCGAGGGCAACCAGAGCCTCGGCCCGCTCACCCTGCGCCGCCACCGACCGGACGCCGACGGCGTCGAGACCTTCGACGGCCGCGTCATCACATTCGACGAACTGACCGGCGAACTGAGCCGGCACTACACCGAAGGCTACGTGTTCCAGCCGCTGATGGTGCCGCATGACACGATCCGTGCCGTCTGCGGCGACAGGCTGGCGACGATCCGCGTGCTGCCCCTGCGCACCGCCAGGGAGACGCCGCAGGTCCTGCGCGCCTGCTGGAAGATACCGGCCGGCGGCAACATGGCGGACAATCTCTGGCACGATGGCAACTTGGTCGCCAAGCTGGATCTCGAGACCGGCGCGGTCGAGTGCGTGCTCTCGGGCAGCGGCGTCGATCTCGCCTCGCAGACCCATCATCCCGACACCGGCGCGAATCTGATCGGCTTCCGCCTGCCGTGCTGGGACGCCGTGCCCGCGACCGCGCAGGAGGCTGCCCGCGTCATCGAGCAGGCTCCGCTGATCGGCTGGGGCATCGCGGGGCTCGACGACGGGCCGGTCATCGTGGAGATGAACGAGCGGCCCGATTTCATTCTTCCGCAACTGGCCGACAGCCGCGGCATGCTCGACGCGCAGCTGCTCGATTTCATGGCGGTGCGCAAGGAGAAGGCCGCCGCCCGGCGCGCCGAGCTGTAGCGCGAGATGAAGGCCTGGTGATCGCCGGCCAAACCGGCAAGCCGGGCCGTGACAAGCCCGGCGCAAGCTGATAGTATTCTTTTAGACCTGCGGCGTGCCGTGCGCGCGCCGCGTTGGCGGAACGGCGGTTCCGGCACTCGGTCGAATTCCCAGTTCGATGAAACGCCAAGCCGGCGCCTTTGCGGGCGCCCGCGGAGAACCGTCATGCTCATACGACTTCTCGCCCTTGCCGGCCTCGCGTTCGCCGCGCCGCAACCCGCCGTGGCGCAAAGTCAGCAGAACCCCCTCACCGTGTTCGCGGCCGCGTCCATGCGCAACGCGCTCGACGCCGTCGACAGGGCCTTCAGCAAGGCGACCGGCGTGAAAGTGACGGCGAGCTATGCTGCCAGCTCCGCGCTCGCCAAGCAGATCGCGCAAGGCGCGCCCGCCGACGTCTATGTCTCGGCCAACGTCAAGTGGATGGACTTTTTAGCGAAGCAGAAGCTGGTCAAGCCCGGCACGCGCATCGACCTGCTCGGCAACCGGCTTGTGCTGATCGCGCCGAAGAATTCCAAGCTCGGCCATGTGGCGATCGAGAAGGGCTTCGACATTGCCAGGCTGGCGGGCAAAGACCGCATCGCGGTGGCCGACACAAGGGCGGTGCCCGCCGGGCTCTACGCCAAGGCAGCGTTGAAATGGATCGGTGCGTGGCAGGCGGCACAGCCGAAGCTGGCCGAGGCCGAGAACGTACGCGCCACCCTCGCCTATGTAGCACGCGGGGAGACGCCGCTCGGCATCGTCTATGCGACCGACGCGCAAATCGAGCCGAAGGTGAAGGTGATCGGCGTATTCTCGGCCGGCTCGCATCCGCCTATCACCTATCCTGTGGCGGCGATGGCCGAAAGCCGCAACGCCCATGACGGCGCCTACCTGCATTTCCTGCAGACGCCGGCGGCGAAGGAAATCTTCGAGCGCTACGGCTTCAGCTTCCTGGTGCCGCCGAAGGCATCGTAAGCGCAATGCACGAAGCTGTGCATGCTTAGCCTCACCGCCCAGGACTGGACCGCCGTCCTGCTGTCGCTGCGGATTGCCAGCGTGGCGACGCTGGTGGCGCTGCCGTTCGGCATCGCCATCGCGCTCGTGCTGGCGCGCAAGGATTTCTGGGGCAAGCCGCTCATCGACGCGATCATCTATCTGCCGCTGGTGCTGCCGCCGGTGGTCACCGGCTATCTGCTGCTCATCACGCTCGGGCGCAAGGCGCCGGTCGGCGCGTTCCTGGCCGATCATTTCGGCATCGTGTTCGCGTTCCGCTGGACCGGCGCGGTGATCTCCTGCGGGGTTATGTCGTTTCCGCTGATGGTGCGGGCGATAAGGCTGTCGATCGAGGCGATCGACCGGCGGCTGGAGGACGCCGCCGCCACGCTCGGCGCCCGCCCGATCCTGGTCTTCTTCACGGTGACGCTGCCGCTGGCGCTGCCTGGCATCATCGCAGGCGCCATGCTCGCTTTTGCGCGCGCGCTCGGCGAGTTCGGTGCCACCATCACCTTCGTCTCCAACATTCCGGGCGAGACCCAGACCATCTCGGCCGCCATCTACACACTGACCCAGGTGCCAGGCGGCGACGCGGCCGCGCTGCACTTGGTGGTCGTCGCCGTGCTGATCTCGGTCGCCGCGCTGGTGATCGCGGAACTGCTGGCGCGCCGCGCCACGGCACGATTGCACGGCGCATGATCCCGAAAAGTGGGCACCGGTTTTCGGAAAAGATCATGCGCAAACGAATAGGAGCCTGAGCCGTGCTGAGCGTCGACGTCGAAAAACAGCTCGGCGAATTCGCCCTGCACGCCGCCTTCGAAAGCGCCGACGGCGCCACCGCGCTGTTCGGCCCGTCGGGCGCCGGCAAGTCCAGCGTGATCGCCATGATCGCCGGGCTGACGCGGCCCGACCGCGGCCGCATCGTGCTTGACGGCGAGACGCTGTTCGACGCGGGCGCGCGCATCGAGGTATCGGCCTGGCGGCGGCGCATCGGCTGCGTGTTCCAGGAAGGCCGGCTGTTTCCGCATCTGTCGGTGAAGCACAATCTCGGTTACGGCCGCTGGATGAGCGGAATCACAGCCGATGCGGATGAATTCGCCCATGTGACCGGGTTGCTCGACATCGGCCATCTGCTCGACCGGAGGCCCGGCCGGCTGTCGGGCGGCGAGCGCCAGCGGGTGGCGATCGGCCGCGCGCTCTTGATGCGCCCGCGCCTCCTGCTGCTCGACGAGCCGCTCGCCTCGCTCGATGCGGCGCGCAAGAGCGACATCCTGCCCTATCTGGAGCGCCTGCGCGACGAGGCGCGTGTGCCGATGATCTATGTCAGCCACGACGCGGGCGAAGTAAGGCGCGTGGCGACGCGCGTGGTCACCATGCAGCACGGGCGCGTGACGGCAGCCAGCGGGGTAGAGCTGCTTTCACAAGCTGTCATGCCCCGCGAAGGCGGGACGTCCAGTAGTCCTCGCGCACCCGGATAAATCCAGCGCCGTGAGTACTGGATCACCCGCTTTCGCGGGTGATGACAGCCGCGTGTACGGCGCCACCACGCTTTCCTGATTCTATTGTCAAACAGCTACGCATCATCGCCCGTGTTGTTTGTGAAGGCCCCGGACAAGCCCGTCTTTCCTTCATCCCTAGACCAGGGGCCGGGGGAGTCGACCCCCGCAAGAAGCGAGGGGACGGCGCGCCGATCGGTGCAACCTTTATCCTTGGTGCACGTGCCGTTGCCGGCACGCGGCGCCTTTCGGCGCGCCATCGCGGCGTCTTCTTCGGCGCCGGGCCGCGCTTTGCCCACGAGCCGCTCGCAAAGCCTCGAGCGGCCCGCCGTCAGCCAGCTCTGGCGGGAACTCGTAGTGGTCCCGGGCGGAGCCCCGGCGCCGCCCGGAAGGGGGAGGAGCGTTCGTCTCCTCCGTGCGGGCGCGGCGCGCTGCTCCACCGTTCGTGACGCCTCATGAAAGCGCCCTAACATGAGCAGGGCGAAGTGCCGATAGTCCTATCTATGGAATTATGTCAATACTTATTTGGAAAAAGATTCTGGCCTGACCGGCGCCGGGCCCGGGGAACTCGGACCGCGGCGAAACCGGTGGGCCGCGGCCCCAGGGGAGGCGGGAACCACCGGGCAAAAAGTCCACTGAATCCCGAAATGCGGCTTGGCGCCAAATTGCCGCGGCGGCGATACAGCGACGGCCGCGTACTTTTCTTCGATGGGCGGCTCGGGCATGGTAGCGGCCGAGAAATCGTTTGAAGGCCAACGATTGGCGACAAAACCGCGATGGGACGATGGGAGGATGCTGATGAAACGCGCCTTACTCACCGCTACAACGCTGCTTGCCGGCACGCTGGCGGCAACCATGCTGCCGGCCGCCGGCCATGCGGCCGGCACGGTCAAGATCGGTCTGGTCATGCCCTTCTCGGGCCAGTTCGCCGAGCTGACCAACCAGATGTACCGCGGCATCAAGGTCTATATGAAGGAGCACGGCGACATGGTCGCCGGCAAGACGATCGAGCTCATCCGCAAGGACGTCGGCGGCATCAATCCACCGACCGCCAAGCGGCTGGCGCAGGAGCTGGTGGTGCGCGACAAGGTCGACATCCTGGCCGGCTGGCTGCTCACACCAAACGCGATCGCCGGCTGCGGCGTATCGAAGGCGGCGAAGAAGTTCATGGTGATCATGAACGCCGCCACCTCGATCATCACCGACAAGTCGCCTTACTGCACGCGCACCTCATTCACCCTGCCGATGATCACGGTGACGCTCGGCCAGTGGGCGGCCAAGAACGGCATCAAGAACGACTACACCATGACCTCGGACTACGCGCCCGGCCATGACGCCGAGCAGGGCTTCATCCACGGCTTCAAGGCGGGCGGCGGCAAGATCCTCGGCTCGGTGCGCATGGCGGTGAAGAATCCCGATTTCTCCGCCTATGTGCAGCGCGCGAAGGACCTCAACCCGAAATCGATCTTCGTGTTCATCCCGGGCGGCTCGCAGCCGGCGGCCTTCGGCAAGGCACTGGCCGAGCGCGGCATGAGCGCGCAGCAGATCAAAGTGCTCGGCACGCAGGAGCTGGCCGACGACGCGGCGATCAAGTCGATGGGCAAGGATTCGGTCGGCATCATCACCGCCGGCAACTACAACTACAACCGCGACAGCGCGATGAACAAGAAGTTCGTCGCCGAGTTCCGCAAGATGTCCGGCGGCGAGAATCCGAACTTCGGCGCGGTCGGCGGCTATGACGGCATGCACCTGATCTACGCCGCGCTGAAGAAGACCAAGGGCAAGACTGGCGCCGCGGCGCTGATCGCCGCGGCCAAGGGCATGAAGTGGCAAAGCCCGCGCGGGCCGATGATGATCGACCCCAAGACCCGCGACGTGGTGCAGACCATCTACATCAGCAAGGTCGAGGACAAGGGCGGCAAGCACGTCAACGTCGTGATCGACAAGGTCCCGAACGTTCACGACCCGGTGCACGCCGGGAAGATGAAATAGCCGCCGGCCCCGAAATCGACGAAGATCGGATGGGGCGGCCGCCAGCGGTCGCCCCATCTTTTTCGTCCCGGAATCCGCTCATTCCCGCGCAAGCCGGAATCCAGTATGACGTTTGCGTGAGTTCGAGATTTCGGCCCTGGATCCCCCGCTTGCGCGGGGACGAGCGGCTCATCGGAACGGCTCCAAAAGCGAAATCGCAGCCCGCCATGCTCCCTCCCGTTTTCGGCGTCCTGTTCGACGGCATCGCTTACGGCATGCTGCTGTTCGTGCTGTCGGTCGGCCTGTCGGTGACGCTCGGGCTGATGAATTTCGTCAACCTAGCGCACTGCGCCTTCGCAATGGTCGGCGGCTACGTCACAGTGCTGTTGATGCGCGACATGGGCTGGCCCTTCTTCGCCACCCTGCCGCTGGCCTTTCTGGTCGCCGCGGCGGCCAGCATCGTGTTCGAGCGCGTGCTCTACCGGCGGCTCTACCAACGCAGCGACCTCGACCAGGTGCTGCTCACCATCGGCATCGCCTTCGTCTCGGTGGCGGCTGCGGCCTGGTTCTTCGGCACGCAGCAGCAGCCGGTCCAGCTGCCGGAATACCTGCGCGGCTCGTTTCACATCGCCGGGCTCGACATCGCCCCCTACCGGCTGTTCCTCATCGCGGTCGGCGCGGCCATCACCTTGCTGCTGGTCGGCGCCATCGAGTTCACCCGCTTCGGCGCGCAGGTGCGCGCGGCGGTCGACAACCAGCGCATGGCGCGCGGGCTCGGTATCAATGTGGACCGCACCTTCGCCATCACCTTCGCCCTCGGCTCCGGGCTGGCGGGCTTAGGGGGAGCGCTCGCCATCGACATCGTCGGCCTCGATCCCAACTTCGCCTTCACCTACCTGATCTACGTGCTGATCGTGGTGTCGGTGGGCGGGCTCGGCTCGATCGCCGGCTCGCTGGCGGCGGCCATCCTGATCGGGGTGAGCGACATCGCCGGCAAATACTACGTGCCGCAACTCGGCTCCTTCCTGATCTATCTCGTCATGCTCGCCGTCCTGATGTGGCGGCCGGCCGGCCTGTTAGGGAAACGCTGACCATGGCGATCGCCAACACCACCGGTCCGATCAGCTACCTGAAAACGCAGACGCGCTGGCGCTGGATCGAGACCGCGTTCTGGCTGGCGACGCTGCTGCCGTTCTATTTCTTCCCGGATTATCTCCAGCTCGCTAGCCAGATCGCCATCGCCGCGCTGTTCGCGCTCTCGCTCGACCTCATCCTCGGCTATGCCGGTATCGTCTCACTTGGCCATGCGGCGTTTTTCGGCACCGGCGCCTATACCGCCGGGCTGCTGTCGAAATACGGCTGGGGCGAGCCGATCACCGGGCTGGCGGTGGCGGCGCTGGCGGCGGGACTGGTCGGCTACGCCACCAGCTTCATCATCGCGCGCTTCCGCCATCTCGCGCTGATCATGCTCACCCTCGGCATCGGCCTCCTGCTCGGCGCGCTGGCCAACAGCGCGAGCTGGCTGACCGGCGGCAGCGACGGCCTGCAGGGCATGGATATCTGGCCGCTGCTCGGCCATTTCGACTGGGACCTGTGGGGCTACACCGCCTACAGCTATTCGCTTGTCGTACTATTCGTGCTGTTCCTCGCCGCGCGCCGACTGATCAACTCGCCGTTCGGCCTGGCGCTGCGCGGCATCCGCGAGAACCTCACGCGCATGCCGGCGATCGGGGCGCCATCTCGGCGGCGATGGCCGGCGTCGCCGGCGCGCTGATCGCGCAGACTACGCAGACCGTGGCGCTCGACGCGCTCGGCTTTGAGCGCTCGGCCGAGGTGCTGATCATGGTGGTGCTGGGCGGCGCCGGCCGGCTCTACGGCGGCCTGATCGGCGCGCTCATCTTCATGGAGGCACGCGACCAGTTCTCCGGCATCGAGCCGCAATACTGGTATTTCTGGATCGGCCTCTTGCTGATCGCCGTGGTCATGTTCCTGCCCAACGGCGTGCTCGGCGGCCTGTCGATGCTGGCCGAACGCTGGAGCAAGCGATGAGCGCGATCGCCTTGTCCACCCAGCAACTGTCGATGAGCTTCGGCTCGCTGGTGGTGGCGCGCGATATCGGCATCAATCTGCCGGTGGGCGCGCGCTACGCCCTGATCGGGCCGAACGGCGCCGGCAAGACCACGCTGATCAACCTGATGACCGGCATGCTGTCGCCCAATGCCGGCCAGATTTTCTTAAGCGGCGAGGACATCACCGCGTTGGAGCCCGAGGCACGGGTGCGGCGCGGGCTGGCGCGCACCTTCCAGATCAATACGCTTTTCGCCGGGCTCAATCCGCTGGAGGCGGTGGCGCTGGCTGTGTGCGAGCGGCGCGGACTGGCGCGCCGCTTCTGGCAGAACGTGGCGGCGAACGGCGAGGCGATCGACGAGGCGCACGACATCCTGGTCAAGCTCAGGCTGGGCGACGTGTGCTATCAGCCGACGCGCGAACTGCCCTATGGGCGGCAGCGGCTGTTGGAGATAGCTCTGGCGCTGGCCACCCGGCCGAAGGTGCTGCTGCTGGACGAGCCGGCGGCCGGGGTGCCGCCGGAGGAAAGCGGCGATATTTTCGAGGTGGTGGCGAGTCTGTCCGACGATCTCACGCTCTTGTTCATCGAGCACGACATGCATGTGGTGTTTCGCTTCGCCACTCACATTATCGTGCTGGTGGGCGGCGCAGTGTTTACCGAAGGCTCGCCGGCCGAGATCGCCGCCGATCCCGGCGTGCGCGAGGTCTATCTCGGCACGCGCAAGCATGGTTGATCCGCATGGCTGAACCGCTGCTCAAGCTGGACGGCGTGACTGCGGGCTACGGCCCGGCGCTGGTGCTGCACGACGTCTCGCTCGAACTGCCGGAGAACGGCAGCCTGGCACTGCTCGGCCGCAATGGCGTCGGCAAGTCAACGCTGCTGATGACCATCATGGGCTATACGCAGATGCGCGGCGGCCGCGTCGCCTGGCGCGGCAAGGACATTTCGCGCCTGCCGCCACACCGGCGCGCGGCGAACGGCATCGGGTGGGTGGCGCAGGAACGCGAGATCTTCCCGTCGCTGACGGTGGAGGAGAACCTGACCGTGGCGGCGAGTGCCGGGCCGTGGAATCTCTCCACCGTCTACAAGCTGTTTCCGCGCCTGAACGAGCGACGGCGCAACATGGGCAACCAGCTTTCCGGTGGCGAGCAGCAGATGCTGGCGATCGCACGCGCGCTGATGACCAATCCGGCGCTGATGCTGCTGGACGAGCCGTTCGAGGGGCTGGCGCCGGTGATCGTGGAGGAGCTGATCGGCGCCATCAAGACCATGCTGGCGGACCGCGGCATCGCTATTATGCTGGTCGAGCAGCACGCGGACGTGGCGCTGGAATTGACCGCCGACGCGATCGTGCTGGAGCGCGGCGCGGTGGCACACCGCGCGCGCTCGCAGGAGTTGATGCACGACAGCGCCACGCTGGAGCGGCTGGTCGGCTTGCGGGTGGAGGCGGGGGCGTGACATCGTGCTGTCATTTCGGGGACAGAATAACAACAAGGGGGTAATCCCATGACCATGATCCCGCGCGAGCGCGCTGACTACTCGGCCATCGTCGACCGCGAACCGCTCACGCGGCCGGGCGACGCGCGCATCGTGTTCTGGACCATCGTCAATTACGAGGTGTGGGACATATCGAAGCCGATGGCGCGGCAGCTCTTACCGGCGCCGACCGGCGCAGCGCTGATGCCGGACGTGGTGCACTGGGCCTTCCATGAATACGGCATGCGGGTCGGCTGCTGGCGCTTCCACGAGCTGTTTCGGAAGCTCGGCATCAAGCCGACGCTGTCGGCCAATGCGCGCATCTGCGAGGACTATCCACGCGTCGCGCAGGCCGCGCGCGACGACGGCTGGGAGTTCATGGGCCACGCCTACGAGCAGGGCCCGATCCACAAGGTGGAAGACCAGCCGGTCATGATCAAGCGCACGCTCGATATCTGCGAGAAATTCACCGGCAAGCGGC
>JARRNI010000078.1:0-10412 GCA_037385125.1 Pseudolabrys sp. | reverse complement strand
GCGCTGCGCACCGCGGTGGAGCGGCGCATGGTGGCGGACGTGCCGGTAGGGGTATTGCTGTCCGGCGGCCTCGATTCCAGCCTGATCGTCGGTTTGCTCGCCGAGGGCGGCCAGCGCGGGCTTAAGACCTTCTCCATCGGTTTCGAGTCGGTGGCCGGCGAGCAAGGCGACGAGTTCCATTATTCGGACCTGATCGCCAAGCGCTACGATACCGAGCACCACAAGCTGTTCATCGAATCGGATAAGCTGATCGCCAGCCTGCCGGAAACCATCCTGGCCATGTCGGAGCCGATGGTTTCCTACGACAATGTCGGCTTCTACCTGCTGTCAAAGGAGGTGGCGCGGCATGTGAAAGTGGTGCAGTCCGGACAGGGCGCCGACGAGGTATTCGCCGGCTACCACTGGTACCCGCCGCTGCTCAATTCCAACGACCCGGTCGGCGACTATGCGGCCCATTTTTTCGATCGCGATCGTGCCGAATATGCGCGTATCATGCAGCCGGCTTACGTCGACGGCGACCATGCGCGCGATTTCGTGTGCGCCCATTTCGACCGTGCGGGCGCGGACGATGCGGTGGACAAGGCTCTGCGCCTCGATACGACGGTGATGCTGGTCGACGACCCGGTAAAGCGAGTCGATAACATGACCATGAGCTGGGGACTGGAAGCGCGCGTGCCCTTCCTCGACCATGACCTGGTCGAGCTGGCCGCCCAGATTCCCGCCGCCGAGAAGGTCCGCGACGAGGGCAAGGGCATCCTGAAAGACGTGGCGCGCGAGATCATTCCGTCCGAGGTGATCGATCGGCCGAAAGGCTATTTCCCGGTGCCCGCCTTGAAATATATCGAAGGCCCGGTGCTTGACTTCGTGCGTCAGGCGCTCGACGCGCCAGCCGCCCGCCAGCGCGGCCTCGTCAAGCGCGAATATATCGACACCCTGCTGCAAGCTCCCAAGGAGCACATCACCCGTCTCAGGGGCTCGAAGCTGTGGCAGATCGCCCTGCTCGAGCTCTGGCTGCAAGCGCATCACATTTAAGCCGGGGGCGCTGACATGCAGACGAAACCACGCATCCGTGAAACCGCCCAAGATATGCTCTCACTCAAGAGCTGGGGCGAGCGGCCGGAATACAGCGGCGTTCCGCAGGAAGTCACGGTCGATTGCGGCTGGGGCCGCATGATCTTCGGCCAGACCTTCCAGGAGCCGCAGGCGCTTGCCGCCACGCTTGAGGAGGAAACCAGTGGCGAGCGCGACGTCGCGCTCTATGTGCACGAGCCGCAGGTGGTGCTGGCGGAAGCGCCGCAGTCGCTGTTTCTCGACCCTTCCCACACCTTCCGGCACTACCTCACCGGACCGCGGCTGCAGACGTCGCCGCAGAACATCACCATCCGCGACGCGCGCGCCGACGATGCGGCGGAAGTGAACCGGCTTTATCTGTCGCGCGGCATGGTGCCGCTGCGCGACGACTATCTCGAGGCCGACGCCCATCCGGAATGCGTCACCGTTCTGGTCGCCGAGGGGCCCGAAGGCGGGCTCGCCGGCATGGTGATGGGCATCGACCACCGCGTCGCGATCAACGACCCCGACAACGGCTCCAGCCTGTGGGCGCTCGCCGTCGATCCGCAGGCGCAGATGCCCGGCGTCGGCACCGCGCTGGTGCTGGCACTGGCCGAGCGCTTCCGCGCGCGCGGCCGCGCCTTCATGGACTTGTCGGTCATGCATGACAACGAGCAGGCCATCGCGCTTTACGAGAAGCTCGGCTTCGTGCGCGTGCCGGTCTTCTGCATCAAGCGCAAGAATGCGGTGAACGAGGCGCTGTTCGCCGGGCCGGCGATTCCCGGCGAGCTCAACATCTACGCCCGCATCATCGTCGACGAAGCGCGCCGGCGCGGCATCGCGGTGGAGGTCGAGGATGCCGAGGCTGGGCTGTTCCGCCTCTCCTTCGGCGGACGCTCCGTTTCCTGCCGCGAGTCGCTGTCCGACATGACCAGCGCGGTGGCGCTGTCGCGCTGCGACGACAAGGCGCTGACGCGCCGGCTGCTGGCCAAGGCGGGCCTGCGCGTGCCCGAACAGATTCGCCTGTCGCGCGCACATGAAGTCTCCGCCTTTCTCGAGCGGCACGGCCGTGTGGTGGTCAAGCCGGCGCGCGGCGAGCAGGGCCGCGCCGTCTTCGTCGATCTGACCACCGAGGACGAGGTCACGCGCGCCATCGAGCATGCGCGCCAGGTTTGCGACGAAGTGCTGGTGGAGGAATTCGTCACCGGCCAGGACCTGCGCATTATCGTCATCGACGGCGCGGTGGTCGCCGCCGCCGTGCGCAAGCCCGCCACCGTGCAGGGCGACGGTGAGCATACGATCCGCGAGCTGATCGAGACGCAGAGCCGCCGCCGCGCCGCCGCCACCGGCGGCGAGAGCCGCATCCCGCTCGACGAGGAGACCGACCGCGCCGTGCGCGCCGCCGGCCGCCGTCTCGACGACGTGCTGCCCGCGGGCGAGTGCCTGGCCGTGCGCAAGACCGCCAATCTGCACACCGGCGGCACCATCCACGACGTCACTGCGGACCTGCATCCCGACCTCGCCGCGGCGGCGGTGACCGGCGCCAAGACTCTAGAAATACCGCTCGTCGGCTTCGATTTTCTGGTGCCGGACGTCACCGGATCAGACTACGTGATCATCGAGGCAAACGAGCGGCCGGGCCTGGCCAATCATGAACCGCAGCCGACCGCCGAGCGTTTTATCGATTTCCTGTTCCCGCACAGCCGCGCCGATGCCGTTGCGGCCGCCAGCGCATGATCGGGACGGACATTTGGAAAAGATCATGCGCCTGTAAAATGTTAGGGAGACGCTGTGATTCCATCTAAGACGATCTCGCTCTGATGCACGACCTTCCGATCGACCAGGACTACCTCCTCGACATCCTCAAGCGGCTGCTCGAAACGCCGAGCCCCACCGGCATGACCGACGCGGCGGTCGCGCTGGTCTGCTCCGAGCTGGAAGCGCTTGGCATCCCCTTCGAGCTGACCCGGCGCGGGGCGATCCGCACCACGCTGGCCGGCACCGCCCAGACGCCGGACCGCGCGATCGTCGGCCACCTCGATACCCTCGGCGCCATGGTCAAGGGCTTCCGCGACGACGGCCGGCTCGAAGTGGTGCCGATCGGCACGTGGTCGGCGCGCTTCGCCGAAGGCGCCCGCGTCACGATCTTTTGCGACGACGACCAGTTCCGCGGCACCATCCTGCCACTGAAGGCCTCCGGCCACGTCTATCACGAGGGGATCGACACCCAGCCGTCGGCCTGGACCAATCTGGAGGTGCGCATCGACGCGCCGACGGAGTCGCGCGAAGAGACCCGCGCGCTCGGCATCCAGATCGGCGACATCATCGCGGTCGACACCCAGCCGGAATTCGGCCCCAACGGCTTCATCAACTCGCGGCATCTCGACGACAAGGCGGGCGTGGCGACCATGCTGGCGGCGGCGAAGGCGATCCGCCAGGAAAAGCTGACGCTGCCCATCGACTGCCACCTGCTGTTCACGCTGTCGGAAGAGGTCGGCGTCGGCGCCAGCGCGGTGCTGCACGGCGACGTAGCCGAGCTCGTCTCCGTCGACAATGGCACCATCGCGGCGGGGCAGAACACCTCGGCCTATGGCGCTACCGTCGCCATGCAGGATTCCTCCGGCCCCTTCGACTGGCATCTGACCCGCAGCCTGCTCGGCCTCGCGCACGACTACAAGATCGAGCATGCGCGCGACGTGTTCCGCTATTACCGCTCGGACGCGGCGGCCGCGGTGGAGGCGGGCAACGATATCCGCGCCGCGCTTCTCTGCTTCGGTCTCGACGCCAGCCACGGCTGGGAGCGCACCCACACCGACTCGCTCATCGCGGTGGCCCGCCTGCTGGTGCTGTACATGCAGAGCGATCTGCTGTTCCGGCGCGATCGCGAGGCGCTCGGACCGGTTGGCGACCTGCCGGCCGGCGATATCGGCGCACAGAGCTGAGAAAGACGCGCGGCTATTCGGAAGCGTCGGCAGTCAGCGACGGGCGCAGCGCCAGCGGTCCGTTCGAGACATGCGCGTGCCCGTAGTGCCGCCGGAAACTGCAATAGGCGAAGCCGAGACCCGAGATCGAGCCGCGGAAGCTCCCCGCGCCGGTGCGCTCGAGATTGAAGCAGGGCTGGAACGGTAGGCCGCGCAGCGAGGCGCAGACCGAGCCGCCGACCACCCGCAGCGTGCCGGCCGGCAGCGCCGCGTAGTGCGTGCGGCCGCGGCCCTGGAACTGAATGGTGCCGGCCACCGAGCCGTTGGCATAGACGCGGCCCTCGCCGCGCGTGCCCTCGAAGCAATGATAGACGAAGGTCTTGCCGACGACGAAGCGGCGCGCCTGTGCCGTCGTCATTTCGCCGGCGAAAGCCGGCAGCGCGACCAAAAGGCTCGCCAACACCACACACGCGCGCAACATCCCCGCTACTCCGACTGACGCGTACGTACCCGTACAAGCTGACCGTTTCTTAAGCCTAAGCCATTATGAAGGAGTTTCATCGACAAATCATGAATATGTCAGCGTACCCGGACCACGACGCGGCCGCGCACATGGCCGGCCAGGATCTCCGGGGCAACGCCGATCACCTCGGAGAGGCCGATTTCGCGGGTCATGGTGGCCAATTTCTGGCGGTCGAGGTCCTCGGCCAGCCTTTTCCACGCCTCTTTTCGCCGCTCAAGCGGGCACATGACGGAATCGATGCCGTAAAGACACACCCCGCGCAAAATGAACGGCGCCACTGAGGTGGGTAGGTCCATACCCCCCGCCAATCCACAGGCCGCCACCGCCCCGCCATAGCGGGTCATCGACAAAAGGTTGGCCAAGGTGGTGGAGCCGACCACGTCCACGGCGCCGGCCCAGCGCTCCTTGCCGAGCGGGCGCGGCTTCTCGACCAGCTCTTTGCGGTCGACGATCTCGGCGGCGCCCAGGCCTTTGAGATAATCGGCCTCCTGGGCGCGGCCGGTGACCGCATGCACGGTGAAGCCGCGCTTGGCCAGGATCGCCACCGCCACCGAGCCGACCCCGCCGGCGGCGCCGGTGACCGCCACCGGCCCCTTGTCCGGGGTAAGCACGTGCCGCTCCAGTGCCATCACGCAGAGCATGGCGGTATAGCCGGCGGTGCCGATGGCCATGGCGTCATGGGCGCTCATCCCCTCTGGCAGCTTGACCAGCCAGTCGCCCTTAACCCGGGCCTTCTCGGCATAGGCGCCGAGATGGGTCTCGCCCAGGCCCCAGCCGTTGAGCACCACCTTGTCGCCCGCCTTCCAGGCCGGATTATCTGATTTCTCTACAGTGCCGGCGAAATCGATGCCGGCGATCATGGGAAAGCGGCGCACCACCGGCGCCTTGCCGGTGAGCGCGAGCCCGTCCTTGTAGTTGAGGGTGGAGTATTCGACGGCGACGGTAACGTCGCCCTCCATCAGATCGGCCTCGTCGAAATCGGTCAGCGTCCCTTTGGTGCCGCCGTCCGTCTTCTCGATCACAATCGCCTTGAATTTTGCCACGCCGACCTCACCACTGGCTGAAAACGGGCCTTTTTTGGCGCGATAAGCGCCGCGGCGCAAGCCGGGGGACGGCATCTGGCCGCAACAGGTCCGCATTGCAACTTTCGCTGCGCATCACTAGCTTTACAGGAAACAGAACATCGGCGGCAGCCGAGCCATGGCGCTTTATTATTTAAATCTGAAAAACCGGCACGAAGTTCTCGTCGACCCGGAAGGCACAGAGTTTGCCAGCGACGCCGACGCGCGCGCACACGCGCCGGTGGTTGCCAAGGAACTGATGCAGAATCGGGGAGCGGAAACGCGGACGTGGCGCATGCAGGTGTGCGACGCGGAACGCCGTCCGTGCTGCGAAGTGCTGTTTGCGACGCTTGTTGCGAACCGGCTGCCGGGCCCGCACGGTATCGGCCTGCGCCGTTTCTGGCGGGACGGGCGGAGACCGGTGTGAGCGGCAGGCGGCGCTAGACTGCCGCCTCCGCCGCGCGACCGACCGGGCGCTCGACGATCGGCAGGTTGATGATCGCCGAGATGACGCCGAACACCACCGACAGCCACCACACCACGTTGTAGGAGCCGATCTTGTCATAGAGCAGGCCGCCGAGCCAGACGCCGAGGAAGCCGCCGATCTGGTGGCTGAAGAAGGCGAATCCGAACAGGGTCGCCATTCAGCGGGTGCCGAACATCACCGCCACCAGCCCGGAGGTCGGCGGCACGGTCGACAGCCACAACAGGCCCATGACGCCGGCGAAGATCAGCGCCGAGGCGGTGGTGACCGGCAGGCTGACGAACGCGATCACCGCGAGCGAGCGCAGCGTGTAGATGATCGACAAAAGATAGCGCTTGGGCATGCGGTCGCCGAGCCAGCCGGCGCCCATGGAGCCGATCATGTTGAACAGGCCGATGACGCCGAGCGCCCAGGCGCCGGCGTCGACCGACAGGCCCTTATCGACCAGATAGGCGGGCAGGTGCACGGTGATGAACAGGAGCTGAAAGCCGCAGGTAAAAAAGCCGAGCACCAGCAGGATGTAGGAACGGTGGCCGAAAGCCTCGACGAGCGCGTGGCGCAGCGACTGCTGCGGTTCGGCCTCGTGATGGGCATACATCGGCGGCGTGGCGACCGCGGTGGCGAGCGGGATCACCAGCAGCGTAATGACGCCGAAGGCGACTAGCGCGTTCTGCCAGCCGAAGCCGCCGATAAAGGCAATGGCCAGCGGCGAGAACAGGAACTGGCCGAAGGACCCGGCGGCGGTGCCGGCGCCGAAAGCAAGCGAGCGCATATGCGGCGGCATCAGCCGGCTGAAGGCCGCGATGACGATGGTGAAGGAGGAGCCGGCGATGCCGAGCCCGGTGAGCACGCCGGCGGAAAAGTCGAGCATGCCGGGCGTGGCCGCATGCGCCATTAGCGCGAGACCCGCGCAATAGAAGAGCGCACCCGCCGACAAGACCCGGAAGGAGCCGAAGCGGTCGGCGACCGCGCCGACGAAGGGCTGCGCGGCGCCCCACACGATCACCTGGATCGCCAGCGCCAGCGCGAAGATATCGCGACCCCAGCCGTGCGCGCCCGACATCGGCGTGAGGAACAGGCCGAGCGCCGCGCGCGGGCCGAAGCCGATGGCACTGATCGCGCAGCCGCAGACCAGGATCACCAGCGGCGTACGCCAGCCGGCCACGGCCGGGCGCGCGCCCGTCGATTGAACTGCCATCCGTCTTTGCCCCCGGCTGGTCCCTTGCCGTCATGCGCCCGCCGGCGCGAGGGCGGACCATACAGGCCCTGCCCTTGCCAAAAAAACCAATTGTGGTGATGCGGCCCATTCGCCCGGCGCATGGCTGGCGCGGCCCGGTCCCCTCACCCGCCGGTATCGCGGCCTTCCATGCGGAAACTCTTGGCCAATTCCTCGTCGAGATCGGCATAGATCCGCCGTTCGAGCGCGCGGAACTCGTCCGAGGTCGGATCGCGCGGATGCGGGAGATCTATCGCAAGCTCGGTCTTGACGCGGCCGGGCCGCGCCGTCATCAGGACCACCCGGTCGGAAAGGTAGATCGCCTCCACCACCGAATGGGTGATGAACACCACCGTCTTGCGGTGCTCCTGCCAAATGCGCAGCAATTCGTGCTGCAGATGACGGCGGGTGAGCGCGTCGAGCGCGCCGAAAGGCTCATCCATAAAGATGATCGAGGGCTCCGTCGCGAAGGCGCGCGCAATCGCCACGCGCTGCTTCATGCCGCCGGAAAGCTCGCGCGGCCGCTTGTCGGCGAACTCCGACAAGCCGACCATTTCAAGATAGCGCATCGCGACCTCGCGGCGCTGGCGGCGTGGCAATCCTTTACGCTCGAGCCCGAACTCGACATTTCCGCTGACGTCGAGCCAGGGGAAAAGCGCATAGTCCTGGAACACCATGCCTCGATCGATGTCCGGCCCCTGCACTCTCACGTCGCCCACGCGCGCTTCGCCAGCGGAGGGCGGCGTCAGGCCCGCAAGGATGTTGAGCATGGTCGATTTCCCGCATCCGGATGGGCCCACCACGACCAGGAATTCGCCCGATGCGATGTCGAGATCGACCGGCAACAGCGCCTCGACCACACGGCCGTCCGCGCTCGCGTAGTTCTTGGCAAGGCCGCGCAAGGAGAGCGGCTTGCCGCCCGTGGTGGCGGTTGCCGTCATTCACCCACCCAGTTGTAGCGCGCATCCACCCAGCGGAAAACGGCATCGAACAGCACGCCCAGCACGCCGATGGTGACCATGCCGACCAGCACCAAGTCGGAGCGCAGCACTTCCATGCCGTTGGAAATGAGATAGCCGAGACCCGAGCGCGCGGCGACCAATTCGGCCGCAATAATCGCCGCCCAGCCGGTGCCGAAGGAAATCCGCAAGCCGACGATCACCTGCGGTAGCGACGCCGGCAGCACGACCTTGCGGAACAGCGACACGTTGTCGGTGCAGCCGAGGATGCGGCCGGCATTGATCAGCACAGGGTCGACGCTCTTGGCGCCGGCAACGGTGTTGAGCAGGATGGGAAAGAAGGTTCCGATGAAGATCACGAACACCTTGCCACCCTCGTTGATGCCGAACCACAGGATGGCGAGCGGAATCCAGGCGAGCGGCGAGATCGGGCGGAACAACTCGACCACCGGGTCGAGCACGCGCTCGAGCCGCTGCCAGCGGCCCATGGCGAAGCCGAGCGGGACGGCGACCACGGCCGCCAGCGCCCAGGCGGCCAGCACGCGGCATACGCTGTAAGCGGCATCGATCGGCAATTCGCCGCTCGCCGTGACCTGGACGAAGGTGCGTGCCGTCGTCAGCGGCGACGGCAGCAAGGCCGCCGGCGGCTTGGCGACGGTGACCACCGCCTGCCATACCGCGATCACGCCAATGGCGGCATAGAGATAAGGCAGGACTTTCACCGCCTGGCGCACCGCCACCGCGCGCATCATCCGTCCGCTGGATGCCGACGCAGGGGCCGTGCTCCGCTCAGCCGCCAGGGTCACTTCACGTCCTTCAACGCCTGTTCTGCGAAGCTTGTATCGACCTTGGGATCGTCGCTACCCTTGAGCAGCCCGGCCTTCTTGAGGAACGAGCTATAGGCCGCCACGGTCGACTTGTCCGGAACGATGTTGCGGTCGAACACGGAGATTTTCTTCTTCACGGCATACTCGATCACCGCGCGGGGGAAATGGTTCTCCGTGGTCCAGATGTCGATCGCCTTTTCGGGGTCCTTGAGGACCAGATCGATGGCTTTGACCTCGGCGTTGATCAGCGCCTGTACCAGCTTCGGATGACTCTTGATGAAGTCCTCGCGGGCATAGGTGCCGTCGCCGACGTAATGGCCGTTCTTGATCGGCATGATCTGGGCGGAGCTGAGCAGGACGCGGCCGACGCCGTCGGCCAGCGCGCGCGACACATGCGGATCCCAGGTGATGCCGGCATCGACGCTCTTGTTGCGAAGCAAGGTGGCGACTTGCGAGCCTTGCGTCTTAAATAGCTGCACGTCCTTGATGGAAAGGCCGACATCGGAAAGCGCTTTGATCAGCAGCGGGTATTGCTGCGAGCCTTCGCCGGGATAGGCGATCTTCTTGCCCTTGAGCTCGGCCACTTTCGTGATCTTGGAATCCTTCGGCACTAGGATCGCGGTCTGGTCGAGAATGTCAATCGCGATCAGCTTGGCCGGGAGCCGCGCGGCCGCCACGATCGCTGGCCCCATGCCGGCCGACGCGATCTGGATTGCGCCGGCGCCCATCGCCTGGTTTTCCGGCGCGCCGTAGGAGAACGAGCGCAACACGATCTTGACGTTGAACTTCTTCTCGATCGGTTTGAGATAGCCCGCCCCGTGCGCGACGAGGATCGGCTGTGTCGAAGGCTGGACCCCGAAATTCACCACCTCCTGCGCCATCGCGGGACCGGCAAAACCGGCGAGGACCGCGAGCGCGACGGCATATCGTATGCGGATCATGAGCAAGCTCCTTTTCGACCCAGAACAGATCACATTGCACAAGGTGCGGTTGCAAAAAGTACGCGGCTCCATAAGCCCGGCGTCTCGGAGCGACGCGTTCAGGATCGCTTGCGCTCAATAAACTGTCAACGGCGACGGCCGCCCAACGAATGCACAGACGCGTGATTTGTCGCTCAAATTCTCGTCGTGCAGGAAAAGCAAACGAATTTAAGAGCAGCGGAGCGCAGGACGCCCCGGCACCGCTCAGAAACGGCTCAGTGGATTTTCGATCGGCGCAGGCCCCCCAAGCAACTTCGTAGCGTGTAAATTGTCACGCTACAGCCTCTTGATGATCTTGGTTTCTTTCGCCGTGGTCGTGGGGTCACCCCAGCGCGGCTCGCTCGCCCCGTTGCCCCAGGCGCGCGGGCGGTAGAAGGTGTGCACGCCGAGC
>JARRNI010000077.1:10515-15576 GCA_037385125.1 Pseudolabrys sp. | reverse complement strand
CGGAGGGGAACCCAATGACAATCGAGATCGAACGCCGCACGCTGCTGCAGATGCTCGGCCTGAGCGTGATTGGCGGCGGGATACTGACCGACAGTCTGCCCGTCCTGGCGCAGGGCACGGATTCGGTCACGATCGGTTGGCCGAGCGACGTTCCCGGCTGGGATCCCAACCTGCATTTCACGCCCGACGCGCAGCCGCTCTACAAGCTCGTGTTCAACCAGCCGCTGACGCAGGATCCGAAGCTCCATCTCATCCCCAACCTGATCAGCAAGTGGGAGATGGCCAAGGACGGCCTCTCGCTGACCGCGGAACTGCGCGACGACGTCACCTTCCAAAACGGCGACAAGATGACGGCGGAGGACTTCCGCTTCACCTTCTTCGAGCGGCTGAAGTCGCCGCTGAAGCTCGACATCAAGAATTCCTGGCGCAAGGTCAAGGACATCGAGATCAAGTCGCCGACCCAGGTCGTGATGCACTTCTCGGCGCCGGCGCCGACCGCGCCGCAGTGGCTCGCCTTCCTCGGCAGCTACGTCGTGCCGAAGAAATACATGGAGAAGGTCGGCGAGAAGACCTTCGCCGAGAAGCCGGTCGGCACCGGCGCCTACAAGCTGGTCGACTACCAGCTCAATGCCCGCACCGTGCTCGAGCGCAACGATCACTACTGGGGCCCGAAGCCGGCGATCAAGCGCGTCACCTTCGAGATCATCAAGGACCCCTCGGCGCGCGTCGCCGCGGTCCAGTCCGGCCAGGTCGACCTCACCATCAACGTGCCGGTGCGCGAGGTGAAGCGGCTCGACCGCGATCCCAATATTGCCGGTGAGATCAACCCGATCACCCGGGTCATTCTGCTGCAGTGCCGCGCCGACAAGGGCTTCGCCGACCAGAACATCCGGCTCGCCGCGCATCACGCCATCAACAAAAAGGCCTTGTCCAAGGCCTTTTATGGCGGCGCGGCGGTGCCGCTGTCGGTGCCGGTGACCCCGGGAACGCCCGGCTACGTGCCGGACTTCCATTTCGCCTACAGCCCGGAAGAGGCCAAGAAATTGCTCGCCAAGTCTGGTTACAACACCAGCAAGCCGGCCAAGATCACCTTCGGCACCACCAACGGCCATTTCCCCAGCGACTACGATATCGCTCGCGCCATCCAGCAGATGTGGAAGAAGGTCGGCATCGAAGCCGAGCTGCAGACGCTGGACTATTCCAAGTACTTCCAGCTCAACCGCGGCGGCAAGCTGCCCGACGCCACGCTGTATAGCTGGGACAATGCCACCGGCGACCCGGAGATCTTCTCGGGTTATCTGCTCAGCAATAAAATGCCGTTCTCCGCCTTCAAGGACCCGAAGATCGGTGCCATGGACAGTAAGCTGTTCGGCATAACCGATTACGACAAGCGTATCGAAGACTACAAGAAATTCGAGAAGTTCGCGGTCGAATACGGTGCCACCATCCCGCTTTTGCAGAGCGTGATCACGCTGGCACGCAAGAAGAAGCTGCATTACCAGAAGTATGGCAACGGCTGGGTGCTCGCCAGCACCATGAAGTGGGGATGACGCGCGCGCCGCGGCACGTCAAGCCCCGCAACCGGATGCGCGGCGGCGCGCGGCCGAATTGCCGCGTCGCCGCCGTTTGTCGCTATGAAGGTTCGGCCCGATGATCGCGACCATCCTGCCTCTGGTCGGCCGGCGGCTGCTGATGTCGGTGCTGATCCTGCTCGTCGTTTCGATGCTGCTTTTCTTTGTGCTGCACGTGCTTCCGGTCGACCCGGCAGCGATGTCGCTGCCGCCGACCGCGACGCTCGCCGATATCGAGGCCATGCGCCACCAGATGGGCCTCGATAAGCCCCTGCCGGTGCAATACGCCATCTGGCTGTCGCACGTCGTGCACGGCGACTTCGGCAACTCCATCTTCTTCCGCCGCAGTGTGCTTAGCCTGATCGCCGAGACGCTGCCCGCGACCATCGAGCTGGCGGTGCTGTCGATGGTCATCGCCGGCGTGCTCGGCATCGCCGGCGGCCTGTTCCTGTTCCACGTCCGCGGCACCCGCAAGGAGCCGGTGGCCGATTTCGGCTCGATCCTGCTGCTGTCGATCCCCGAGTTCCTGTGGGCGCTATTCTTCATCCTGCTGTTCGGCGTGGTGCTGCAGGCGCTGCCCTTTACCGGCCGGCTCGGCCCCAATCTGCGTCTGCCAGGCGGCACCGGCTTCCTCCTGTATGACGCGCTGGCCGCCGGCCGGTTCGACGTGTTCTGGAGCGCGCTGCAACATATGATCTTGCCGTGCTTCGCGCTCGGTCTCGCTTTTTCGCCGACCATCATGCGCGTGCTGCGCTCGAGCTTGCTCGACGTCTACCAGGAGGACTACATCCTGCTTGCGCGCCTGCGCGGCTTGAGCGAGCGGCGCATTCTGATCCACCATGCCCTGAAGAACGCCATTTTGCCGACGCTGAGCCTAATGGGCGTGCAGTTCGGCTTCCTGTTCGGCGGCACCTTGCTGGTCGAGGTCATCTTCTCCTATCCCGGCCTCGGCAACCTGATGGTCGATGCCGTGCGCAATTCCGACCTGCCGATCATCCAGGCGGTGGGGCTCGCCTATTGCGTGGTGGTGCTGATGATCAATACGGTGGTCGACAGCCTCTACCTGGTGCTGAACCCGAAGCTGAGGACCCGCTGACGATGCGTGCTGTGCCGACCTGGCTGCGCTCCGGCCGCGTCCTTGTCGGACTGACGGTCGTGCTGCTGATCGGCTTCTGCGCCATTTTCGCGCCAGTCATTGCCCCGCACGATCCCAACGACCAGAACCTTATCTCCACCTTTCTGCCGCCGGCCTGGGCGCAGGGCGGCGATCCGTTCTTCCTGCTCGGCACCGACAGCCTGGGCCGCGACGTGCTCTCGCGCCTGATCTACGGCGCCCGCGTCGCCATGCTGGTGGCGGTGTTCGCCTCGCTCGGCGCCATGCTGGTGGGGGCGGCGCTCGCCTATCTCGCCGGCTATTTCGGCGGTCGCGTCGATGCCGTGATCGGGCGCGCCGTCGACGTGTGGATGTCGTTTCCGCCGGTGGTGCTCTCGCTCATCTTGATGGTCGGGCTCGGCGTCGGCTTGCGCAACGTCATCCTCGCCATCGTCTTGGTCGACTGGACGCGCTTCTGCCGGGTGTTGCGCAGCGAGGTGCTGGTGGTCGCGCGCAAGGATTACGTCGCCGCCGCGCGCCTGCTCGGCTTCTCGCATTGGCGCACCATCACCCGCGAGATCGTGCCGGCGAGCCTGCCCCTTCTGATCACGCTGGTCAGCCTGGAGATGGGCATCGCGGTGATCGTCGAGGCCATCCTGTCCTTCGTCGGCCTCAGCGTCAGCGCGCAGACCCCGGCCTGGGGACAGATGATCGCCGACGCGCGCCAGTACATCTATGACTCGCCGTGGAATTTGATGTTCCCGATCCTCGCCATCATTTTCGCTGTGTTCGGCTTCAACATGCTGGGCGACGGGCTGCGCCGCACCCTCGATGTCCGCCTCACCGCCACCCAGCGGGTTTGATCGTGAGCGTGTTGACCGCCGATAATCTGGCCGTGACCGCCGCGCTCCCCGACGGCGGCGTCCCCGTGATCCGGGAACTGAGCTTCGAGTTGGCGCCGGGCCGTATTCTGGGCCTGGTTGGGGAGTCGGGCGCCGGCAAGTCGATGGTCGGGCGCGCCATTGCCCAGCTGCTGCCGGCAGGTTTCGCTGTCACAGGCGGTATATTGACATTCGAGGGTCGCGACCTCGTCGGCATGCCGCCCGAAGAGCGGCGCAGACTGCTCGGCCGCGACATCGCCTTCGTGCCGCAGGAGCCGCTGTCGGGGCTGAACCCGGTGCTGACCGTCGGCCGGCAGATCGACGAGCATCTGGCGCGGTTGCGCATCGGCAACGCCCGGGCGCGGCGCGCGCATGCGCTGGCGATGCTCGATGCCGTGCACTTGAGCCACGGCGCCGAGCTGCTCGGCAAATATCCGCATCAGTTATCCGGCGGCATGTGCCAGCGCGTGCTGATCGCCATGGCCTTCGCCAGCCGCCCGAAGCTTCTGGTGGCCGACGAGCCGACTACCGCTCTCGATGTCACCATTCAGGCCCGCATCGTCCAGCTCATCGCCGAGATGCAACGCCACGATGCGACCAGCGTCATCTTTATCACCCACGACCTGCGGCTGGCGGCGCAGATCTGCGACGACATCCTGGTGCTCTATGCTGGCCGCCCGGCGGAATACGGCCCCGCGCGCCAGGTCTTCGCGCGGCCGGCGCATCCCTATACGCGCTGCCTGCAACTCGCCAACCCGTCGATGAGCGGCCAGCGGCGCGAGCTCTATGCACTGCCGGAGCGCATGCCGGGCTTAAGCGCGCTCAAGGATATCGACGGCTGCCTGTTCGCGCCGCGCTGCCCGAGCAAGACCCGCGCCTGCGCGCGCGCGCTGCCGCCGTTCGCGCCGGTCGACGGCGGCCGCGTCGCGGCCTGCATTCAAAGTGAGACGACCGCGGACATCACGGCGCCCGCCCTGGTGAATACCGGCGCGCCCGACAGCGGCACGCCGCTGTTGGCGGTCGAGGGCCTGTCCAAGACCTTCCGGACCAGCCGCGGCTTGTTCCGGCATGATGCCGTCGAAGCCGTGAAGGACGTAAGCTTCACCCTGCACCAGAACGAGTTCATCGGCATCGTCGGCGAAAGCGGCAGCGGCAAAAGTACGGTGGCGCGCATGCTGTGCGGCTTGGAACGACCGAGCGTGGGCGCCATCGGGATTGCCGGGCGTGATGTCAGCGACGGCAGCGCGGCCTCGCGCGCTCACCAGCGCGCCCATGTACAGATGGTATTCCAGGATCCGCAGTCTGCGCTCAATCCGCGCCGTCGCGTCGCCAGCATCGTGACGCAGGCGCTGGAGGCGGCGGGGGAGGGCGACTGGAGGGAGCGGCTGGCGCGCGCGGAGGCGCTGCTGTCGGAAATCGGCCTGCCGCCGGAGGCCACCATGCGCTATCCGAGCCAGTTGTCTGGCGGCCAGCGTCAGCGCGTCAACATCGCGCGCGCGCTATGCGCCACGCCGCG
>JARRNI010000077.1:0-10419 GCA_037385125.1 Pseudolabrys sp. | reverse complement strand
ATGCTGTTCATCTCGCACGACCTGTCGGTGGTGCGTTATCTGTGTGACCGCGTGCTGGTGATGTATCGCGGCGACGTGGTTGAGAGTGGTACGACCGCGAAGGTATTCGCTGCGCCGAGTCATCCCTATACACGGATGCTGCTTGCCGCTGTGCCGCCCGACGATCCGACCGCGGTGTGGACGCCTGAGGCTGCCGACCAGGAGCGCGCCGCCATGGCCGGCCGCATGCTGGAAGCCAATGCCTGACATCGCCGCCGTGCAATTCTCCGACTACGGCCCGCCCGAGGTGCTGTCGCTGCGGCGCGTGCCGGAGCCGCAGCCGGCAGCCGGCGAGGTCGTGATCGATGTCCATGCGGCGAGCGTCAATCCGATTGACTGGAAGCTGCGTTCGGGGCTGTTGCGAGAGGTGTTCAAGGCGCGTCTGCCGATGACCAGCGGACGCGACGGCGCTGGTGTGGTCAGCGCGGTCGGTGAGGGGGTCGATCGCGCCGTTATCGGGCAGCGCGTCTGCTTTTTGGCGCCGCGCGGCGCCGGCACCTGGGCCGAGAAGATGGCCATGCCGGCGGCGCTGGCAGTGGCGATCCCCGATGCGCTGTCGTTCACCGACGCGGCAGCCTTGCCCTTGGCTGGCCTCAGCGCCTGGGGCGGGCTCGTGACGGCGGCCGGCGTCGGCGCCGGCGCGCGCGTGCTCATCCATGCCTGCGCCGGCGGTGTGGGCACGTTCGCGGTGCAGATCGCGCGCGACCGCGGCGCCGAGGTGACCGCGACCTGCTCGCAAGCCAACGCCGATTTCGTGCGTAGTCTCGGCGCCGCGACGGTCATTGCCTACGACTGCGAGAAGTTCGAAGACAAGGTTGCAGATCTTGATGTCGTGTTCGACACCATCGGCGGCGACGTCCACGCGCGCAGCTACAAGGTGCTGCGCCGTGGCGGCATCATGGCCTGTCTGACGGCGGCACCTTACGAGGATCGTGGCGCCGAATACGGCGTCACCTTGAAGCGGGCACAAGTGATGCCCGATCCGGACGTGCTGGCCGAACGGGTGGCGCTGGTGGCGGCCCGCCGCATCAGCCCGGTGGTCGAGCGCGTGCTGCCGTTTGTCGACTTCGTCGCCGCCCACCGTTTTTCCGAGCAAGGCCACGCCCGCGGCAAGACGGTGCTGCAAATCCGCCAACGCTGATTAGCTCTCGCGCAAGCCGGCCTCGCGCAACAGCGGCAGGACCTCGTCGATGAAATAGGGCAGCTCGTTCTTGAAGTTGACGAACGACACCGTGGTGCCGGCGAACCCGACCTCGTGCATCTTCACCAATTCCGAGGCGATGTGCTCGGGCGTGCCGATCAGCGGATAGGTGCCGGCGCCGCCGGCGAAACGCTTGCGGTGCAGCCGGTAGGCCTCGGGTTCGTGCGAGCCGGAGAATTTCTGCTTCTGGCCCATATAGTGGTCGACGCTCTCCTTGTCGGCCATGGTCTCGGCATAGAGCTCGTAATAGTCCTCGGCCTCCGCTTGGCTCGGTCGGCACACAACATGGCAGGTGGTGTAGACGCCGACGTCGCGCCCTTGTTTGGCCGCGCGCTGCTTCATGTCGTCGATATGTTCGCGGCCCTTTTCGATCTCGACAAAGGTGGTGAACAGGAAGTCGGCCGCTTTCGCCGCGAAGTCGCGCCCGGGCGGCGAGAAGGCGGCATTGAGCGTGACCGGCCGCGGTTTCTGGATCGGCGCCGGCTTACCGGAGGCGGCTTTGATCGTATAAAACTTGCCGTCGTAGTCGAACGGTTCGCTCGACGTGTAGATGCGCTGCATAATCTCGAACCATTCGAGCCCCTGGCCGTAACGGTCCTCGACCGGCTTCAGGCCGACGCCGAACAACGCGAATTCTGCCGGGTTCCAGCCGCACACGATATTGAGACCGGCGCGCCCGTTGGAGGCGTGATCCACGGTGGCGAGCGCCTTGGCCGCGAATACCGGGTGCACCATCGGCACGTGCACGGTGGAAAACAGCGCGATGTTCTTGGTGAAGCCGGCAAGACCGGCGGCGAAGGTGAAGGTCTCGAACGACCATTCGCGGCTGTTCAATTCGCCGCCGAAGCCCTTCCAGCGCGCGATCGGCAGAATGAACTCGAAGCCGGCGCGGTCGGCGATCTGCGCAGCCTCGATGATCTCGGGCCAGAGCGCCGGCCAGCGCTCGGGCACCTTGGTCAAGGCCAGCCCGCCATCGGAATTCATGGAAAAGACACCGAGCTTGAACTTGTTCGGTCCGTGCATCGGATGTGTGGTCATGGGGCTGCCTGGTCTTCGTTTGCGTTTCGGGAGGCGTCTTGCGCCACCTCGCGATAATAGCGCGCCGCCGCATCGATGAACTGCTCGGCGGCCTCGGCGACAGCGTCCTCGTCGCGCGTGCGGAATGCGACCGCGAAGCGTTCCAGGAGCGCAAGCGCCTCGGCGCGCGCCGCCGGCAGGATCAGCGTGGTACGGCGCACGAAGCCGGCCTGATCGTCGAAGCGCAGAATGGTGTCGCGCAGCCGCCGGTTCGGCACGCGCGCGACCCAGGCGGCGCGGAAGCCGTAATTGGCATCGGTGAAGCCGGTAAAATCGGCGTTCTGTTCGCCGGCGCGGGCGCGCGCCAGCGCCTCGGCCAGTTCGGCTTCGAGCGCGGGCGTGGTGGCGCGTGCCACCTGGCGCGTCGCCGGGGGCTCCAGCAGCCGGCGCATCTCGAATATCTCGGCCATGTCGCCGGCGGTCGGCTTTACGACCTGGAAGCCATTGCCGCGGCGCTCCAACAGGCCGTCAGCGGTGAGATGGCTCAGCGCTTCGCGGACCGGCGAGCGCGAGACCGACAGGCTCTGCGCGAGGCTCGATTCCACCAGTCGCTCGCCGGGAGTAAAAGTCCCGGCGCGCAGCTGATAGCGCAGCCGCTGATAAATCTGCTCGGCTAGCGAAGGTGCGCGTTGCAGATCGGCAAAGGCGGGCAGGGACATCGCGTGGAGCTGCTTGCGTCGTCGACTGTCGACCGTATACTGTTTACATCATAGCGGCCGGTCGCTCCCGGTCAAGCAGTGAGCCGGCCGGCAGCGGGCCGATCAGTCAGCGTTCCCTGGTGCAGCGGAAAAAGGATATGACGTGACCAGCGATCCGCCTGCCCCCCAGCCTAAGGCCGGGCCCATCGACGCCAAGACGTTCTGGCGCGCGCTCGGCGTGCGCGCCTCCGCCGTGGCGGTGGTGACCGCGCAGAGTCATGACGGACCGTCAGGTTTTCTGGCGCTATCGGCGACCCACCTTTGTGCTGATCCACCCATGCTGATGGTCAGCATCGACAAGCGGACCGGCACGCTCGCCGCTGTGAAGGCGGCGCAGCACTTTGCCGTGAACTATTTGCCGCGTGGCGAGGAGGCGATGGCCGATATGTTCGGCGGCAAGACCGGCGTGCGCGGCGCCGAGCGTTTCGCGGCCGGCCGGTGGGGCAGGCTCGCCACCGGTGCACCCGTACTCAACGATGCCATCGGCGCGCTCGACTGCGTGCTGGAGGACACGGTCGAGCGCTTCAACACCATCATCGCCATCGGTCGGCTGGTCGATTTCACCGGGCGGGACGACGGCGAGCCGCTGTTGTTCTTCCGGGGCGGCTATCGATGATGCCGGACGCCGACCTGTTCAAGCGCAGCGTGCGGCGGCTGGCGGCCGGCGTTTCGGTCGAGCCGGATATCGACCCGCTGGTCTATATTGACGGCCAGTTTGATATCATGCGCGGCGGACGGCAGAGCAAGAACGAGCGCCCGTGACCGCGATGGCTTCCGACATGACCGATCGATCGCCCCCGCGCGGGGCTTCGACGCGCCAGCCCTACGACGGCGTGGTCGCCTGCGCGCCGGTGACGGTCCCGTACCGGCGCTATTCGGTCAACAGCGCGCAATGGTGGATCGGCCGCGCCCTGCACGATTTGACCAAACGCGCGAACCTGCGGCCGCAGGATATCGACGGGCTGTCAGTGTCGAGCTTCACGCTCGGTGCCGACAACGCCATCGGGCTCACCCAGCATTTCGGGCTTTCGCCGCGCTGGCTCGACAGCGTGCCGCTCGGCGGTGCCTCCGGGGTGGTCGGCCTGCGCCGCGCCGCCCGCGCCGTGCAGGCGGGCGATGCCGATATCGTTGCTTGCGTCGCCGGCGACACCAACCACGTCGATTCCTTCCGCCATACGCTGGCGAACTTTTCGCGCTTCGCCCAGGACGCGGTCTATCCGTATGGCGCCGGCGGCGCCAATGCCAGCTTCGCACTGATCGCGAAAAACTACATGAACAGCTACGGCGCGCGGCGCGAGGACTTCGGCAAGCTCTGCGTGGCGCAACGCGACAACGCGCTGAGATTTCCCTACGCGCTGATGAAGAAGCCGCTGACCCTGGAAGCCTATCTGGCGGCGAGGCCGATCGCCGATCCGATCCATCTGTTCGATTGCGTGATGCCCTGCGCCGGCGCCGAGGCCTTCCTGGTCTGCCGCGAAGACACCGCACGCAGCCTGGATCTTGCAGGCGTGCGCGTGCTCGCGACCATCGAGCGCCACAACGGGTTTCCTGACGATCCAGTGCAAATCCGCGGCGGCTGGGCGATGGATATCGATGATCTGTGGGCCATGGCTGGTGTCGCGCCGGCAGACGTCGATTTCGTCGAGACCTATGACGATTATCCGGTCATCTCGATGATGCAGTTCGAGGATCTCGGTTTCTGCGGCAAGGGCGAGGGGCCGGACTTCGTGCGCAGCCACCGCTTCACCAATGACGGCGACTTTCCGCACAACACCTCCGGCGGGCAGCTGTCGGTGGGCCAGGCCGGCGCCGCCGGCGGCTATCTCGGCCTGGTCGAAGCCATGCGCCAACTGACCGGCACGGCCCTGGGCAGCCAGGTTCCGAATGCGCGCATTGGGCTCGTGTCGGGCTTCGGGATGATCAATTACGACCGCGGCCTATCGTCGGCCGCCGCCGTACTGGCGAGGGCGGCATGAGCACGCCGCTGCAGCGACCGCCGCGTAAGAATCCGCTCAAGCGCACGCGTCAGCCGTTGCTGCCGCCTGGTGCGCGCAGCCGCACCGCCCACGGCCTCACTGCCGCGGCGGCGCAAGGCCGCTTCGCGCTGCAGGTCTGCACCGATTGCCAGACCGTGATCTATCCGCCGCGCGAAGCCTGTCCGGCTTGCCTGTCGCTACGGCTGCCGTTTCGGGACGTCGATTCCGGCGGCATGCTGGTGAGCGAGACCGCGGTGCGGGTCTCGCCGGAGCCCTATTTCCGCGAGCGGGTGCCGTGGCGGGTCGGTCTCATCAAACTCGACGCCGGACCGGTGGCGGTCGCGCATCTGCATGGCGACGCCCGGGAGGGCGCCCGCGTGCGCCTGGCCTTGCAGCTTGACCGCAGCGGCGCGGCGGTGATGCTGGCATTGCCCGACAAGGATACGCCGAACATGGCCGACGATTCCATTCTGCGCGAGATGACCGCGGACCCCAAGTTCCGCCGCGTACTGATCACCGACGGCCGCGGCGCGGTCGGGCAGGCGATGGCGAAAGCCTGCGCCGACGCCGGCGCCTCGACCGTGTTCGTCGGCGTTGCCGATCCGTGGAAGCCGTTTGCCGGTGAAGACGCCCTCAAGGCCATCGCGCCGGTCGAGATCGTGCCGCTCGACCTGACCGATTCCGACTCGGTCCTGGAACTGGCGGCGCAGGACGCCGGCCGCGTCGATATCGTCATCAATACCGCGGAGTACGTGCGGCCCGGCGGCATTCTCGACGGGCAGACCCTGATCCGTGCGCGTGAGGCCATGGAGCTGCGTTATCTCGGGCTGATGCGGCTGGCGCAGGCACTCGGCCCGGCGCTGCGCGCGCGCGGCGCCGACGGAGTCAATTCGGCCGCGGCTATCGTCAATCTGATGTCGGTACACGCGCTCGCGAGCTGGCCGGCCTACGGCGCGTTCTCGGCGGCGGAGGCGGCGTGCCTGTCGGCATCGCAGACACTGCGCGCCGAGCTCAGGCCCGGCGGTGTCAAGGTGATCAACGTGTTTGCCGGTCCGCTCGACACCGAATGGTACCAGACCGTGCCGCCACCGAAGGTGGCGCCGTCGGCGCTCGCGCGCGCGGTCGTGGGCGCATTGAAGCGCGGGCTTGAAGATGTCTTTGTCGGCGATGTGGCGCAGGACATCCGCGCGCGTCTTGCCGTCAATCCGAAAGCGCTCGAGCGCGAGCTGGGCGAGGAGGGGGACTCATGAGCGCAACCGATCTCCTGTCCTTCGCCAGGTCGGTCGCCTCCGGTGCGATCCGCGTCGTCGACCTGACCCAGACGCTGACGCCGGATTTTCCCATCATCGTGCTGCCGCCCGAATTCGGCCAGTGCGCGCCGTTCCGCATGGAGGAGATTTCCCGCTATGACGGCCGCGGGCCGTCCTGGTACTGGAACAACTTCTCCATGGGCGAGCACACCGGCACCCATTTCGACGCCCCGATCCATTGGGTCTCGGGCCGAGATCTACCGGACAACGCGGTCGACAGCATCCCGCCCCATAACTTTATCGCGCCGGCCTGTGTGCTCGACTGTTCGAAGGAGTCGGCGACGGATGCCGATTTCGTGCTGACGATTCCCTTCGTCGAGGCCTGGGAAGCGCGCCACGGCCGCATCGAAGCCGGAAGCTGGCTGTTGCTCCGCACCGACTGGTCCAAGCGCGACGGGCGTTCTTATGCCAATCTGCAGAACGACGGCGCGCATACGCCGGGCCCGGAGCCTGAGGTGGTGAAATGGCTGGTCGAGGAACGTGATATTCTCGGCTTCGGCACCGAGACCATCGGCACCGATGCCGGCCAGGCGCAGCATTTCAACCCGCCGTTCCCCGCGCACTTCTATATGCACGGCAAGGGCCGCTACGGCCTGCAATGCCTGACCAATCTCGACCAGTTGCCGCCGACCGGCGCGGTGATCGTCGCCGCGCCCTTGAAGATCAAGCAAGGCTCGGGCAGCCCGCTGCGCGTCCTGGCTCTCATCGAGTCGAAATAGCCGTGCTCGGCATGCAGCAACCCGATCTTGCCGCCGTCGCCGCGTTTCCGCCCGCGCGGCGCACCGTGCCGGCGATGCTGACGGCGCAGGCCGAGCGTTACGGCGACCGGCCGTTGTTTTCCTGCGCCGGCGAGCAATGGACCTATCGGGAGGCCAGGGCCAACGCCGCGCGCTACGCCGGCCTGCTGGCGACCGCCGGCATTGGCCGCGGCGACCGGGTCGCCATCGTCTGCGGCAACCGCAGCGAACTGATGGGCCTGTTTCTGGGCTGCGGCTGGGCCGGCGCCGTCTCGGTGCCGCTCAACGTGGCGGCGCGCGGCTTCCAGTTGCAGCACATGCTCGGCAATTCGGGCGCCCGCACCCTGGCCATCGAGGCGGCTTATCTCGACGCACTCGAGACGATCGATCTGGCCGTATTGCCGCTCGAGCGCATTTGGGTGATCGGCGCGACCGAAGGCTTCAGCGCGCCGACGGCGGTGACTCTCCCGGTCGAGCCGTTGCCGGCGGCAACGCTTGAAGAGCCGGCCGCCGATGTCGGTCCCGGCGACACGCTCACCATTCTCTACACCTCGGGCACCACTGGCTTGTCGAAAGGCGTCCGCTGTCCGCACGCCCAATATTTCTGGTGGGGTGCTTATACCGGCTGGCAGCTCGGTGCGCGCGAAGGCGACGTGCTGCACACGCCGCTGCCTTTGTTCCACACCAATGCGCTCAACTGCTTTTTCCAGGCGCTCTTGCACGGCGCAGCGCAGGTGGTGGAACCGCGCTTTTCCGTGTCCGGTTTCTGGCCGGCGCTGACCCAATCGGGTGCGACCATCACCTATCTGCTCGGCGCCATGGTGCCGATGCTGATGTCGCGCCCGCCGTCGCCGGAAGAGCGCGGCCATCGCGTGCGTGTCGCGCTCGCGCCGGGCGTGCCGGCGAGCTATCACGCGCCGTTCACCGAGCGCACCGGCGTTGTGCTGCTCGACGCCTTCGGATCGACCGAGAGCAACATCGTCATCGCTGCCTTCGAGCACGACCGCGTGCCGGGCAAGATGGGCCGCCTGCTGCCCGGCTTCGACGCCCGCATCGTCGATGACGACGACAACGAACTGCCCGACGGCGAAGCCGGCGAGCTCATCCTGCGCGCCGACGAGCCGTTCGTCTTCGCCAGCGGCTATTTCGGCATGCCGGAAAAAACCGTCGAAGCCTGGCGCAATCTTTGGCTTCATACCGGCGACCGCTGCGTCCGCGACCCGGATAGCCGCTACCGTTTCATCGACCGCATGAAGGACGCCATCCGCCGCCGCGGCGAGAACATCTCCTCGTTCGAGGTCGAACAGGTGCTGCTGCAGCATCCGGCGGTGGCGCTGGCCGCGGTGTTTCCGGTTGCGTCCGATCTCGCCGAGGACGAAGTGATGGCGGCGATCGTGCTGAAGGAGGACGCCAGCGCGAACGAGGAAGAACTGGTGCGCTTCTGCGCGGGCAAGATGTCGTATTTCGCGGTGCCACGCTTTGTCGAGCTGGTCGACACGCTGCCGCGCACCGAGAACGGCAAGGTGCAGAAATTCAAGCTGCGCGAACGTGGACGTACTCCTGCGACCTGGGACCGTGAAGCCGCCGGCGTGATATTGCAACGGTAGAGAGAGGTCAATCGAACGAGCGGTTCCTATTGGCAATCATGCGGATCATGCGAGGCAGCATGGGGACCCCAGAAACAACTGCATGTGGCGCGCCTATCGCGGAGGTCAGTCGCGGCCGACAGGTCGAGAGCCGACATTTTGGGCACATCGTTGCCGTAGATACTGATGGTCGCGCGCTGTTCGCCTTCGGTGACCCTGATCGTCCAACGTATCCGCGCTCCGCGCTCAAGCCTATTCAGGCGCTGGCAGGGGTGCTGAATGGCATCGATCAGCGGTTCGGATTCAGCACCGCTGAACTCGCAGTCGTCTGCGCCTCGCATCAAGGTGAACTGCGCCATCGGCTGGCCGTACAATCCATTCTCGACAAGATCGGGGCCACCGAAGCCGACCTGCATTACGGCCTACACGCACCGGCGGATGTGGCGAGCCGGGATGAGCTCATCCGTAGCGGTCGTGGGCTGACCCCGATTTACAACAATTGTTCGGGAAAACACGCCGGAATGCTGGCGCTTGCCAGGGTCCTCGGGGCCGAAATGCAGGGCTATTGGAATTTCGATCATCCCGTTCAGCAACAGATTCGCAGCACCTATCGCCAATTATGCGGCGATACCTCTTCCCATGAAGTCCAATGGGCCGTCGATGGTTGCGCAATTCCCACATATCTTATGACACTACGCCAGCTTGCGACTGGATTTGCGCGTTTGAGCCAACCGGAGCGATTGGATCCCGTCTGGGCGGACGCGACCCGCCGAGTCACCGGCGCAATGATGGCCGAACCGGACATGGTGGGAGGCGCGGAGGCCCGCGATAGCATCCTGATGCGTTCGCTCCCCCATCGTATCGTTGCCAAGGCAGGTGCCGAGGGGGTGCAGGCGCTGGGACTGATCGGTCGCGGTATCGGCATCGCTATCAAGGTGGAGGACGGCAGCCAGCGTCCATTATGGCCGGTATGCTTCGCAATACTGCAGCGCCTGGACCACCTGCCCGATCCCTTGCCCACGGCGTTAATGGATTTCAGACAGCCGGAAATACGGAACACCCGCAACGAACCCGTGGGATTTGTGAGCGCCGGTCGCTGTGTCCATGCGAGATAGTGCTACGAGAGTCACCCTGACTTTTCTCGGCACGCGGGGCGAAATCGTCATTCGCTGTCGCCTCCACTCGGAGGGTGGTGGGAACTATGGATTCAACAACAGGCCAGGTTCTGTGGAACTTGACGAAGTAACATAAATGGTTCCGATGAACCGGACGTCTCCTTATGCAACCAGCTCAGCCTGTCCGGAAGGTGCTGACGGTGACCACTCATTGGTGACGGCCGGACGTGAGGCGGGTGGGCGCCGCGGGCGGGAATCGACGAAAAGTTCCAAACCAGTTGTCAGACCGGCAGCTTTTGTGGTTATTGGGCGTAGGGCGGCTATTTGCGACGTTTGCGCAGCGGGCCCTTGCCGGATCAGAAAAGACAGTTCCTCTTTCAAAAGCAGGACGGCATCGTGATCCTGTCCGAAGGGTTGCGCGCGCCTGTTCGCTTGGAACAATTTTCCGTCTCCAGTGTTACGCAACCGCCACAGCAATATGAGGCGATCGAGATGACGCGGACCTGTTCGGGTCGCAGCCGGATGTTCGCCTATTCTTCCGGCGCTTTCCGACTTTCCGCTCAAATTGCGCCTCGCGCAGGATTTTCCACTCTTCGCAAGCGAACGGAGTTTGCCGGCAAGGGACGGCGTAAGCCTTCCCTGCGGCGGGGGCTCGATCCGTGATCGTCGGATAGTGAGAA
>JARRNI010000076.1:0-15877 GCA_037385125.1 Pseudolabrys sp. | reverse complement strand
AATGAACGACCAGACGCCGAAACGCGACAAGCCCTGGATTTTCCGTACCTACGCCGGCCACACCTCGGCGGCGGAATCCAACGCGCTCTACCGCAAGAACCTGGAAAAAGGGCAGACCGGCCTGTCAGTCGCCTTCGACCTGCCGACCCAGACCGGCTACGACTCCGATCACGTGCTGGCCGAGGGCGAGGTCGGCAAGGTCGGCGTGCCGATCTGCCATCTCGGCGACATGCGCGAACTGTTCGACGGCATTCCGCTTGGCACGATGAACACTTCGATGACGATCAACGCCACGGCGGCGTGGCTGATGGCGCTCTACATCGCGGTAGCCGACGAGCAGGGGGCGCCGCGCGCCGCGCTGACCGGCACGATCCAGAACGACATCATCAAGGAATATCTCTCGCGCGGCACCTATGTGTTTCCGCCGGCGCCGTCGATGCGGCTGATCAAGGACGTGGTGCTGTTCACCACCAAGGAGATTCCGAAATGGAATCCGATCAATGTCTGCTCCTATCACTTGCAGGAAGCGGGCGCGACGCCGGTGCAGGAGCTCGCCTTCGCGCTGGCGACGGCGATCGCCGTGCTCGACGCCGTGAAGGCGTCGGGCCAGGTGGAGCATGACAAGTTCGACGCGGTGGTCGGGCGCATCTCGTTCTTCGTCAATGCCGGGCTTCGATTCGTCACCGAAATCTGCAAAATGCACGCCTTCACCGAATTGTGGGAAGAGATTACGCGCGAACGGTTCGGCGTCTCCGATGCCAAACAACGCCGCTTCCGCTACGGCGTGCAGGTGAACTCGCTGGGGCTGACCGAGCAGCAGCCGGAAAACAACGTCACGCGCATTCTGCTCGAAACGCTGGCGGTGACACTGTCGAAGGGCGCGCGCGCCCGCGCCGTGCAATTGCCAGCCTGGAACGAGGCGCTCGGCCTGCCGCGTCCGTGGGACCAACAATGGTCGCTGCGCATGCAGCAGATCCTAGCCTACGAGACCGACCTCCTGGAATACGGCGATATTTTCGACGGCTCGACCGAGATCGCGCGGGAAGTGGCGAAGCTGAAAGAGGAAACCAAGGGAGAGCTCGAGCGCATCGCGGAAATGGGCGGCGCGGTGGCCGCGGTCGACAGCGGCTACATGAAGCAGCAGCTGGTCGTGTCGAACACGGCGCGGCTCGAGCGCATCGAGCGCGGCGAGCAGGTGGTGGTCGGCGTCAACAAGTTCGTCGAGAGCGAGCCCTCGCCGCTCGCCGACATGGCCGAGGCCATCCTCACCGTGAAGGAAGAGGCCGAGCGCGGGCAGATCGAGAAGCTGAAGGCCTGGCGAGCGCAGCGCGACAATGCCGCGATCAAGGCCGCGCTCGACGGCCTGAAGCAGGCGGCGACTAGCGGCACCAACATCATGCCGGCCTCGATCGAATGCGCCAAGGCGGGCGTGACCACCGGCGAATGGGGCTGGACCCTGCGCGAGGCCTTCGGCGAATACCGCGCGCCCACCGGTGTCGGCCGCGCCATGCGCAACGACGTCACTGGCCTCGACGACATCCGCGCCGAGGTCAACCGCATCTCCAAAAAGCTCGGCCGGCGCATGACCTTCCTGGTCGGAAAGCCCGGTCTCGACGGCCATTCGAACGGCGCCGAGCAGATCGCGGTACGTGCGCGTGACGCCGGCATGCAGGTGGTCTACGAAGGCATCCGCCTGACGCCGGAAGAGATCGTCGACGCCGCGCGCGACAAGAAGGCGCACGTGATTGGCCTGTCTGTGCTGTCGGGCAGCCACATGCCGCTGGTCAAGGACGTGGTCGGCCGCATGAAAAAAGAAGGCATCGACGTGCCGGTGGTGGTCGGCGGCATCATTCCGCCGGAGGACGCCGCCGCCCTCGAAAAGGCCGGCGTCGCCGCGGTCTACACGCCGAAGGATTTCGCGATCAACCGGATCATGAGCGATCTGGTCAAGATCGTAGAGCGGAAAAGCGGGCTGACGAACGCGTGACTAAGCCGCCGGACGGTCGAATTCGACCCGCACCGAAAGTCCGGCCTTGCTCGCGAGATTCATCAGCGCATCAAGACTGAATTTGCTGATCCGCCCGCGCAGCAAGTCGTTCATGCGCGGCTGCGTGAGACCGAGCCGCTTGCGGGATCTTCCATCCCGCTACGGTTTCCTGGATCGCGATCATCATGTCAGCGCGCGCCTTCATGTTTGCCGCTTTGGGACCCTCGATGGCGTCCCAGACGCTCGCGAATTTCTGTTTTTTCATCTTGCCCCTCACCCGGCTCGCCACCCTTTCCCCGCAAGCGGGGAGAGGGAAGCGCGGCCAACGCTTGCGCCAGCTTGGCCGGGCTGACCGGCTTGGCAAAATAGAAATCCATGCCGGCCGCGCGGGCGGCTCGTTCACCGCCCGCTTCGCTGCGGCCGGAAATGCCGATCACCGGCACCTGCCCGCTCTTACCCGGCAGCGCGCGGATGGAGCGCGTCGCGGCGAAACCGTCGAGGCCGGAAAGCGTCACGTCCATCAACACCGCATCGTAGCCGCCGCGCTCGACCGCCGTCACCGCCGCCTCGCCGTTGTCGACGAAATCGACGCGGTGACCGAGCTCGGTGAGGATGGTGTTCATCACCACGCGGCCGTAAGGATTGTCCTCGGCGCACAGCAGCGCAAGCGGGCGCGCCGGCCGCTCACGTGCGCCGCCGGCCTCGGCGGGGGCCTGCGCATCCACACGGTCGACCAGCGCGCTGAAGCGGAAGGTCGAGCCCTCGCCCTTGCGGCTGGTGACGGTAAGATCGCCGCCCATGGCCTTGGCGAAGCGCTTGACGAAGGATAGGCCCAGCCCGGCGCCGCCATAGCGGCGCGCAATCTCGTCGCTCGCCTGCGCGAACGGACGAAACAGCGTCTTCAACTCGGCCGCGCTCATGCCGATGCCGCTGTCGGTCACCGTGAAGACGAGGCGCACGCGGCCGCGCGCGGCCGGCTCGGCGGTGGCCGTAAATGCGACGGTGCCCTCACCGGTGAACTTCACCGCATTGTCGGCGAGGTTCTCCAACGCCGCGCGCAGGCGCAGCGCATCGCCCGCCACCATGGCCGGCAGATCGTCGGCGATTGTGATCTCGGCCTCGACGTCCTTGTTGCCGGCCCGCGCGGCCAGCGCCTGCGCCACGCTTTCGGCCAGCGCACGCGCGGAGAACGGCTCCTTGCGCAGGGTGAGGCCTTTGGCTTCCGCCTTGGCGGCGTCGACGATCAGGGTGGTAAGCGCGGCCAGATGATCGGCGCCGCTCTTGATGGCGTTCGCCCATTCTCTCTCGCGCGACCCGAGCCCGGACGAAGCCAGGAGCTCGGCCAGCGCCACCATGCCGGTGAGCGGCGTGCGCAGATCGTGGGCGATGCCGGCGAGCGCGGCCTCGATCGCCTGGGGCGACGCTTGCTTGCGCACGCTCGGACGCCGCGCGCGCCGCGCCTTCGCCTTGCGCTTCGCTCGGCGCTTCACTTGGCCCTTTACTTGGTGCTTTGTCTGGCGCTTTGCCTTGCGTCTTTGCTTCGCCATCGGTGTCCAGCCTTCGCGGCGGACCATGCCATGGAACCCAAGCTCAATCGAGCCCGACCCGGCGGCGGATGTCGGCGGGGCTCACGCCGGCGGCGCGCAACTCGCGCAGGCCCGTGGCGGCGGTCGATTTCGACAGCTTCTTGCCGTCGGCGTCGAGGATGAGCCGGTGGTGGTGGTAACGCGGTTCGGGCAGGCCGAGCAGCGCCTGCAGCAGCCGGTGCACACTGGTCGAATTGAACAGGTCGGCCCCGCGCACCACTTCGGTGACGCCTTGTGCGGCGTCGTCCACCACCACGGCAAGGTGATAGCTGGCGGGCGCGTCCTTGCGCGCCAGCACGACGTCGCCCCAGGCGGCGGGATCGGCGGCGATGCTGCCGGTCTCGCCGGCCGGGCCAGAGCCAGTTTCCTGCCAGGCGAGCGCGCTGGCGCGCGCGAGCGCCGCTTCCATGTCGAGGCGGAGCGCATAGGGCTCGGCGGCCATACGACGAGCCCGCTCGACCGGCGGCAGCGCCTTGGCATTGCCGGGATAGAGCGGCGCGCCGTCGGGATCGCGCGGCCACGGCCCCTTGGCCTCGCGCCCGGCCACCATCATGGCGATCTCGGCGCGGCTTTCGAAGCTGGGATAGGTGAGGCCAAGGTCCTCGAGCTTGGCAAGCGCCGCACGATAGTCCTCGGTGTGTTCGGATTGCCGCCACACCGGCCGCTCCCATTCGATGCCGAGCCAGGCGAGGTCCTCGTAGATGGCCTGTTCGTATTCCGGCCGGCAGCGGCTGAGATCGATATCGTCGATGCGCAGCAGGAGACGCCCGCCGGCGGCGCGCGCCATGTCGGCATTGATCAGCGCCGACAGCGCGTGGCCGAGATGCAAATAGCCGTTGGGCGACGGCGCGAAACGGAAAACGGATGGCAGCATGGCTCTTCGGCGGTCATCGTACAAGATTGCTATCATGCCCCGCGCAAGTGGGGCATCCAGTAAAGGCAGCGGGAGAGGCCTATCACAAGCGCCAGCAATTACTGGATCGTCCGCTTTCGCGGACGATGACAGCCGAATATGGTGCTGGCGCCTAGAATAAGCCCATGACCCACTTCCTCCACAGCGACGCCGATCTGCGGGCGGGCCTTCAACAGCTGATCGCCGCCGATCCGCGCCTCGTTCCCGTCGCCGAGAAGGCCGGCGTCTTCGCCTTGCGCCGGCGCGAGGCCGGCTTTCCCGGCCTGTGCGCCATCGTCTGCGGCCAGCAGCTTTCGACCGCCAGCGCGGCCGCCATCCGCGCACGCCTGTTTGCCGCCTTCGATCCCTTCCACCATGACACGGTGCGCAAGGCGCGGAGCCACAAGCTCAAGCGGCTCGGCCTGTCGGATGCCAAGATCAAGTCGATCCGCGAGATCGGCAAGGCGGTGGCGCAAGGGCGCATCGATCTGACCAAAGTGGGGGAGATGGATGCCGACGACGCGCACGCGGCGCTGACCGCGCTGCACGGCGTAGGCCCGTGGACCGCCGACATCTATCTCCTGTTCTGCCTCGGCCATGCCGACGCCTTTCCGGCCGGCGATCTGGCGGTGCAGGAATCCGCGCGCATTGCCTTCTCCTTCCGGAAGCTGGCGGACGCCAAAGCGCTCGCCAAATTGGCGGAGGCCTGGCGGCCCTGGCGCGGTGTGGCGGCACATCTGCTGTGGGCCTACTATCACGTCGTGAAGCGGCGCGAGGGCATCTCGCTCGAGCCGGGCGCGCAAGCGAAGAAGCCGGCGAGGAAGACGGCAAAGAAAACGATACAGAAAAAGGCGAAGAAGAAAACCAAGAAGAGGAAAGTCAAGCATGGCTGAAATCGACGGCCCGCGCATCGCGCCGCGCTCGGGCACGCCCAAACAACTCGTCGTCTTCCTGCATGGTTACGGTGCCGACGGCAACGACCTGATCGACATTGGACGCGCTTGGGCCGCGCTCCTTCCGGATGCCGCGTTCGTCTCGCCGCACGCGCCGCGCCCGTGCGGGCAGGCGCCGCAGGGACGCGAATGGTTCCCGCTCACCTTCCGCGATCCGGGCGAGCGCTGGGCCGGCGTCATCATGGCGGCGCCCGGGCTCAACGACTTCCTCGACGCCGAGCTCGCCCGCCACGGCCTGCCGCCGTCGGCGCTGGCGCTGGTCGGTTTCAGCCAGGGCACCATGATGTCGCTGCATGTGGGCCTGCGGCGGCCGGTCGCCCCGGCGGCCATCGTCGGCTATTCTGGCATGCTGGCCATGCCGGACGAGGTCGACGCCGAGGCCTTTGCCGCCGAGATCGTGAGCCGGCCGCCGGTGCTGCTGGTGCACGGCGACCAGGATCCGCTCATTCCGGTGCAGGCCCTGTTCCACGCCGCGCAAACCCTGGCGGCGCTGGAAGTGCCGACCGAGTGGCACATTTCGCCCGGCATCGGCCACGGCATCGACCAGGAGGGCCTGCGCCATGGCGGCGAGTTCCTCGCACGTCGGCGATAGCCGATGTGCGCCCCTAAAAAGTGGCCGATCTCGGGCAAGCCCGAGATCGGATGCCCGCTTCCTCAACCGCTAGGCCAGTTGCGGTAAGCCCCCGGACATGCTTCACAATCCCGTCACGGTCCCTGTAGAATATCCACCAGGGGAGACTCGCCTTCGCACCAGCGAAGGGCGCCAGGAGTTAGCGCTTGAACGTTCACGTATCGCCCAGCGGTTTTCCGGCCCTGGTGCTCAATGCGGACTTCCGGCCGCTGAGCTATTACCCGCTCTCGCTTTGGTCCTGGCAGGACACCATCAAGGCCGTTTTCCTCGAGCGCGTGAACATCGTCGCCAATTACGACCGCGCGGTGCACTCGCCGAGCTTCGAGATGAAGCTGCCGAGCGTGGTCTCGCTCAAGACCTATGTAAAGCCCTCGACCTACCCGGCCTTCACCCGCTTTAACGTGTTCCTGCGCGACCGCTTCTCCTGCCAGTATTGCGGCGCGCGCGAGGACCTCACTTTCGATCACCTGATCCCGCGCTCGCGCGGCGGCCATACCACCTGGGGCAACGTGGTGGCGGCCTGCTCGCCGTGTAACCTGCGCAAGGGCAACCTGACCCCGGCCGAAGCGAAGATGTGGCCCTCGCAGCTGCCGTTCCAGCCGACGGTGCAGCACCTGCACCGGAACGGCCGGCTGTTTCCGCCCAACTATTTGCACGAGAGCTGGCTCGACTATCTCTATTGGGACACCGAGCTGGAGCCGTAGGGCGGCCAAAATCCACGGCTGGCAGGCGTCTCGGCAGCGCTTCGACCCTTGATGCAGATCAAGGTGTCGGCGACTATTCGTTGAGATATCGCCCACCATTCATTGCCTGGAGTCTGCAACATGCGGCCGTGGCTGTTGGCCCTCGCCGCGACGGGCCTCTCGATGAGCGCAGCGATGGCCCAGTCCGCGCAACCGCAAAACCATCCGACGATCGCGGGCTGGATCGAGACCGTCACCTTCCCGGATTACGGGATCGCGATGACCGCCAAGCTCGATACCGGCGCCGACTCCTCGTCGCTCGGTGTCACCGGCCTCGACCGTTTCAAGCGCCAGGGCAAGATCTGGTACCGGTTCACCATCACCGGCGAAGACGGCAAGACTGCCACCATCGAACAGCAGACCAACCGCACCGCCCGCGTGATGCGAGCCGAGGTCAAGGACACGCGGCGGCCGATTGTGCGCCTCAAGATCTGCCTCGCCGGCCACGAGGCAGTCACCGATCTCACTTTGACCGACCGCTCCGAGCGGCGCACGCCGCTGCTGATCGGGCGGCGCTTTCTCGCCTCCCGCATCCTGGTCGATTCCGGCCGCACCCATCTCTTCCCGAAAACCTGCGAAAGCGGGAAGTGACGCATGCGCAACCTGCACGTCTACCTGCTTGCCGCCGCGCTGGCCGCGGTGGGGCTCGGCCTTGCCGCCTACAAGACGATCGTGGTTGGGCTGCCGCTTATCGAGAAGGCCTCGGTTTCGGCCTGGGAGGTGGAAAGCGAGGTGCGCGTCACCGCCAATGGCGGCCCGCTCAAGGTCTCAATGTTCGTGCCGGAGGACTCGCGCGAATACAGCGTGCTCGACGAACGCGTGGCGGCGCCCGACTTCGGCATGACCGTCGCGCCCGAGGGCGCCAACCGTCGCCTTAACCTGACCGCCCGCGAGGCCAGCGGCCGCAAGGTCGCCCGTCAGCGCTTCCTCGTACACCGCAACGAGACGCGCGCGCCCGACCGCCGCCGGCTACCGCCGTTTCCGCAGGAAGTCACCCTGCCGGCCACCGCCCAGGCGGTGGCGCGCACTCTTTATACCGCCGCGCACGCCAAATCGGCCGATGAGACCAGCCTGGTCTCGGTGCTGCTGCGCGAGCTGATTTCGCCCGACCGTTCGCAGAACGTGCGCTTCCTGCTCGGGGACGATCGCTCGCCGCGCAAGATCGCCACGGTGGCGGCACAGATCCTGCGCGTCAACGGGCGCTTCGCCCGCGCGGTGCACGGGGTCGATCTGGCAAAGACCGGCATCTCGGTGGAAACGAAGAGCTGGCTCGAGGTCGTCATTGGCGGCCATTGGCAGGCCTTCTCGGTGGCGACTGGCGAGCCGCGGATTCCGTTTGGGCTTTTCGCCTGGTGGCGCGGCGATGCACCTTTCGTCAAGGTGGAGGGCGGCAAGCTGGAGCGCCAGCGCATCGGCGTCACGCGCGTGGAGCAGACGGTGCTGCGCCGGGCGCTCGCGCTCGGCAAGCACCAAGGCGCTTTCCTCACGACCTATTCGCTCTATTCGCTGCCGGCCACCCAGCGCGCGGTCTTCCGCGTCATCATGACCATCCCCATCGGCGTGTTCGTGCTAGTGCTGCTGCGCAATGTGATCGGCCTGCGCGGCGTCGGCACCTTCATGCCGGTGCTGATCGCGCTGTCGTTCCGCGACACCCATCTGTTGTGGGGCCTGGTACTGTTTTCCGTGGCGCTCGCGGCCGGCCTGATCGTGCGGCTCTACTTCGATCATCTGAAGCTGCTGCTGGTCGCCCGCCTCGGCGCCATCGTGATGTTCGTCATCCTGTTCCTGGCAGTGGTGACGGTATTGTCCGACAAGCTCAAATTCGAGCCGGGGCTCTCGGTCGCGCTGTTCCCGCTGGTGATCCTCACCATGACCATCGAGCGCGTATCGGTGATCTGGGACGAAAGCGGGCCGGCCGAGGCCATCCGCATGGCCGTATTCAGCCTGATCATCGCGGCCTTCTGCTACCTGCTGATGGCGGCAGCGCCGGTACAGCACCTGTTCTTCGCCTTCCCGGAACTGATCCTGGTGCTGATGGCGCTCACGCTGCTCGTCGGCCGCTACACCGGCTACCGGTTGACCGAGCTCATCCGCTTCAGGGTGCTGGCGGAGCCGCGGTCATGATGACGCCGTGGACCCTCGCGCAGCGGCTCGAGCGGGTGGGCGTGCTCGGCATGAACGCGCGCAACGGCGACTACATCCTGCCGAACAATGCGCGCAAGCTCTATCCGCTGGTCGACGACAAGCTGCTGACCAAGGAGCTCGCGCACAAGGCGGGTTTGGCGACGCCGGAGCTCTATGCCGCCTTCCGCGCCAGCGCCGAGGTGCGCCGCGCCCGCGCGGTCCTCGACAAATACCGCGACTTCGTGGTCAAGCCGGCCAACGGCAGCCGCGGCAACGGCATCATCGTCATCAAGGGCCGGATTGGCGATGCGCTGCGGCTGGCCAGCCGCCGGCTGATGACCTGGGACGATCTGCGTTTCCATATGCAGAACATCCTGAGCGGCATCTACAGCCTGGGCGGCCAGGAAGATTCCGTGCTGGTCGAATATTGCGTCGAGTTTGATCCGGTGTTTGGAACCATCACCCATCTCGGCGTGCCCGACATCCGCCTGATCGCCTACAAGGGCGTGCCGGTGATGGGCATGCTGCGGCTGCCCACCAGCGAGTCCGACGGCAAGGCCAATCTGCATCAGGGCGCCATCGGCGCCGGCATCGACCTCGCCAGCGGCCGCACCCTCACCGCGGTGTCGCGCAACAGCGTGGTGCGCCAGCATCCCGACACGCTGGCCGAGGTGAGCGGGGTCGCCATCCCCCATTTCGACCGCATGCTGGAGATCGCCGTCGGCTGCAACGCCATGACGGGCTTGGGCTATGTGGGCGTCGATCTGGTGCTCGACCGCACCCTCGGCCCCCTCATGCTTGAGCTCAACGCGCGCCCCGGCCTGAACATCCAGATCGCCAACCGCGCCGGCCTGGCCGCGCGGCTCGAAGCGGTCGATCGCGCCGATGTCGTCCGGAGGCCGGCGGCCGACCGCATTGCCTTTGCCAAGCAGGCCTTCGGCGCCAAAACCTGAGCGCGCTCCGTTCGCGAGCGGGAACCCGGCCTGGGCAGCGCCAGGGCCGGACCTTAAGAATCCGCCACGATTTGACCCGCATCAAACGCGCAGGACCGTTGTGCGTTATCCGTTCATTCATGGGGCGCAATCCGGAGTCCGCAATGAACAAGCCGGCAGGACCCAGCGAACAGCGGGGCGAAACCGCGCCGCCGCTCACGGTGGTGCCGCAGACGGCGCCTGCCCGCCGCCACCGCGGCAGGGCCTGGGCCATAGGAACCCTGCTGGCCCTCATCGTGATTGCCGGCGTCGGCGCCGCTTGGTGGCTGTGCGACTACAACACCAAGGTGAAGAAGGGCCAAGTCTGCGCCAAGATCGACCCGCGGCCCTATCAGACGCAAGTTGACCAGGCCAAGGCCAATCTGGGCGTCGCCAAGGCGCAGCTCGCCAAAGACAAGGCCAATCTCAGCTACGCCCAGGTGACCTACGACCGCAACGCGCGGCTGGCCAAGACCAACGCGGTCTCGAAGGACACGGTCGACGCCGCCCGCAGCGCGCTCCAGCAGGCGCAAGCGCAGATCGGCGTCGATCAGGCCACCATCAAGCAGCGCGAAGCCCAGCTCGAGGCAGCCGAGGTCAATCTCGGCTACACCAATATCGTCTCGCCGGTGGACGGCACCGTGGTCGCGCGCAACGTCACCATCGGCCAGACCGTGGCGGCGAGCTTCCAGACGCCGCAGCTTTTCTTGATCGCCACCGACCTCACCGAAATGCAGGTCGACACCAATGTCAGCGAGAGCGACATCGGCAACGTCAAGCTCGGCGACAAGGCCACTTTCACCGTCGACGCGTTTCCGAACCGCACCTTCCAGGGCAAGGTCACCCAGGTGCGCCAGTCGCCGCAGAACATCCAGAACGTGGTGACCTATGACGTGGTGGTCAGCGTCGACAACGACGATCTGCTGCTCAAGCCGGGCATGACAGCGGCGAGCCGCATCGTCACCGCCGAGCGTAAGGACGTGCTGCGCGTGCCAAGCCAGGCGCTGCGCTATGCGCCCGGCGGGATCAAGACGGCAGCGCAGAATGCGGCGCCGGCCGCCGGCGCACAATCCGTCAAGGCCGGCAACCAGGGCACGGTCTACGTGCTGCGCGACGGCAAGCCGGTGAAAGTGCCGGTCACCATCGGCCTGGACGACGAGACCCATGCCGAGATCGTCAAAGGCGACCTGCGGCCAGGCGAGCGCGTCATCATCACCCAACAGCGCAACGGCGCGGCCGGCAGGGCCGCGACGGTCCCGCGCTTCCGGTTGTAGCGGCCGGCGAGCCGGCGGGTCGCCATGGCCGAACCGATCATCAAGCTCGAGCACATCACGCGCACCTATCACGTCGGCAGCGTCGACGTGCACGCTTTGCGCGACGTCACCCTGGCCATCGAGGCCGGCGAATTCGTCGCCATCATGGGCCATTCCGGCTCCGGCAAGTCGACGCTGATGTCGGTGCTCGGCTGCCTCGACCGGCCGACCAGCGGGCGCTATTTCTTCGAAGGCACCGACGTGGCGGGCCTGAGCGAGCCGGAACGGGCGCGCCTTCGCAGCGAGCGGCTCGGCTTCGTGTTCCAGAGCTTCAACCTGCTCGCCCGCACCTCGGCGCTGGAGAACGTGGCGCTGCCTCTGTTCTACGCTGCCTCCGGCCCGGCTAGCGCGGCGCAGCGCGTCAGCCGGGCACGCTCGGCGCTGCGGCTGCTGGGCTTAAGCGAGCGGGAGCGCAACACGCCGGGGCAACTTTCCGGGGGGCAGCAGCAGCGCGTGGCGATTGCGCGGGCGCGGGCGCTGATCAACAGTCCCGGCCTGCTGCTCGCCGACGAGCCGACCGGCAATCTCGACACCCGCACCTCGCACGAGATCATGGAGACGCTGGCGCGGCTCAACCGCGAGCAGGGCGTCACCATCGTCGTCGTCACCCACGAAGCCGACATCGCGGCCTACGCCGACCGCGTGCTGACCATGCGTGACGGCGAGGTCGTGTCCGACAAGCGCAATCCGAAGCCGGCCGGGACCGCCGCGCCGGGCGAACCGGTGCCGTTCCTGCGCCGGCGGCGCAAAGCGCCGGGTGAAGCCCCGCGCTCCAATGCCTTCTGGGGGTTCGGGCTGATGATCATTGCGGCCGCCGTGCAGGCGATCCGCCGCAACATGATGCGCTCGGCGCTCACCATGCTGGGCGTGTTCATCGGCGTCGCCGCGCTGATCGCCATGGTCGCCGTTGGCCAGGGCGCCAATCAGGCGGTGCGCAAGCAGATCGAACGGCTCGGCACCAATCTCGTCGTGGTGCTGCCGGGCGCGCGCACCATGGGCGGCATGCGCGGCGGCGCCGGCAGCGCTAGCACCCTCACCACCTCCGACGCTCAGGCGATCATGCGCGAGGCGCCCGCCGTGAGCGAGGTCAGCTACGTCATCCGCCAGTCCGGCGTGGTGGAATACGGAAACCAGAACTGGAACACGCAGATTCAGGGTATCAGCGTCAATTATCCGCCGATGACGAACTGGCGCGTCGAAATCGGCCGCGGTATCACCGCCAACGACGAGGCGAGGGCGGCGCAGATCGCCGTCATCGGACAGACCGTCTTGACCAAGCTGTTCGGCGAATCGCAAACGCCAATCGGCGCCTTCATCAAGGTGAAGAGCGTGCCGTTGCGGGTGGTCGGCGTGCTCGAATCGAAGGGGCAGACGCCGTTCGGCCATGACCAGGACGACCTGGTGATGATCCCGTTCACCACCGCCGAGCGCAAGGTGCTCGGCGTCGCCGCGCCGACGCAGGCGGAGACGCAGTTCAACTGGATCTATCCGTCGCCACCCAACCCCTACGGCCTGCAACCGCATCTGACCGGCTACGTCAACCAGATCTTCGTGCAGGCGATCGATCAGGCCAAGGTACCGGCCGCCATCCGGCAGGTCGAGAATATCCTCACCCGCCGCCATCCGCCGATTGCCGGCGAGGAGCAGTTCTCCGTGCGCAACCTGAGCCAGATCGCCGAGACGGCAGAGAGCTCGAGCCGCATCATGGCGATCCTGCTCGCCGCGGTCGCCTCCATCTCGCTGGTGGTAGGCGGGATCGGCATCATGAACATCCTGCTGGTATCGGTGACTGAGCGCACGCGCGAGATCGGCCTGCGCATGGCGATCGGCGCGCGCCGGCTGCACGTGCTGCTGCAGTTCCTGGCCGAAGCGGTCTTCCTCAGCGTCACCGGCGGCATCGCCGGCATCGTCATGGGCGTCGCCTTCTCGGTGGCGATCGCGCTGGTGTTCGGCTGGTCGACGCCGATCTCGATGGCGGCGATCGCCGGAGGCTTCCTGTTCTCCGCCGCGGTCGGCATCTTCTTCGGCTATTACCCGGCGCGCAAGGCCGCCGGCCTCGATCCGATCGAGGCGCTGCGGTACGAATAATTGCGCTGTCATTCCGGAACGGCGCGTTAGCGCCGGACCCGGAATCCATAACCCCGGTCTGTGATTATGGATTCCGGGTTCGGAATGACGAAGAAATAGAGCGACGAGCTCACACCCCCGGCAGCATGCGCTGCATGACGCGGTCGCGGCGGATCAAATAGTGATAGAGCGCGGCCGCCACGTGCAGGCCGACCAGCACCAATAGCACCCAGTTGGCCAGGAAGCCGTGCAGGTCGCCGGTAAAGCCCCAGCCGGGCGCGCGGGTGGCCAGCAGCTTGGGCAGTTCGAACAGGCCGAAGAAGGTGACGTGCATGCCGCGCCAGGAGGCGTTCATCCAGCCCAGGATCGGGATCACGAACAATAGCACGTAAAGCAGCCAGTGCATTACCCGCGCCGTCTGCCGCTGCCAGGGGGGCAGCCCGTCTTCCGGCACCGGCTCGCCATGGGTGAGGCGCACGATCAGGCGGATGACGACGACGAAAAGGATCGTCACGCCGAACCAGACGTGCAGGTCGATCACCGTGCTCTTCGGCACGGTACGGCCGATATGCGGCATACTCCAGGCAAAGACGAATTGCGCGATCAGCAGAGCAAGAATGAGCCAATGCAGGCTCCTGGCCGCGCCGGAATAAGTGCCACCCATCTTCTCAACCATGGCTTTCAGACCTCGTCGCTGAAGACACGTCGCGCATTCACCAACCACTTGCGGCGGAAGCGTGGCATGCCCATATGGCGGTGAACGGTGACGTCGAGCCGGAGACGGCTCCGCCATCAAGACGACCACGAATCGAAGCGGTGACGCCGGATGTACGCGCACGAAGCTCGTTCGTGGTCGCATTTTTTTCATGCGCATGATCTTATCCGAAAACCGGTTCCTACTTTTTCGGATCATGCGCTAGCATTTTAACGAAATAGTCCGATCGATTTTGCGCGCCATGCGCCGCTACCTTCCGCGCCGCGCGAACGCCGCCTTCGCCCCCCAGGCCGCAATGCCGGCGAGCAGAAGCGACACCAGCACATCCCAGCCGGCGAGCGACAGCCCCAAGAAGCGCCAGGCCGCCTGGTCACAGCGCACGATGCTGATGTTGTTGAGCTGGTTGATGAGATTCTTCGCCGAGCCGAAATTGTCGATCGGCCCGCTGCAATCCTGCGGGCCCGGCCAGAACTTCCACTCGACGCCGGCGTGATAGGCGGCGAGCCCGCTGTTCCACAGCATGATCGCCGCGATCACCGCGAAGCCGGCCACCAGCACCTTGTTGGAGGCGCCGAAACTGCCGCCGAGCCAGAGCAGCACCGCCAGCGGCACGGCGGCATAATAGGCATTGCGCTGCTCCAGACAGAGCGGGCACGGCGGATAGCCGAGCACGTATTGGAAGAAGAAGAAGCCGCCGATGGTGGCAAGGCCGATCACCGCCACCAGCGCCGCCGCGGTGAGCGGCGGCTCGCGGCGAGCGAGCGCGAAATAGTCGGTCGTCATTCAAGCGTCCTTCACGCCCCGCCCTGTTTTCTTGTATCCTGTCAAAGCCGAAGCTCGTTGAAGCGGAGGGTGGTGCCCCTGGCCGGACTCGAACCAGCACGATGTTTCCACCACCTGATTTTGAGTCAGGCGCGTCTACCAATTCCGCCACAGGGGCATTTCGGCGCGTGGTCCGGCCCGCCATCCGGCCCGGACCCTGCGCCGCGACGGGATCATAGCCGCGCGCCGCGCCGGGTCAACGGCGGGCCGCGCTCGCGCGGGCGCTTTCGTTCGATTGCGGCGGCCACTAAGATCGGGCAAATCGCATCATTTTCAAGGAGACCGTCATGAACGAAGAGGCCCTCAACACCTCGCTGCGCAAATTCCTCAAAGTGGTGGGCGTCACCTCGCAGCGCGAGATCGAGAAAGCGATTCGCGCGGCCATCGCCGACGGCCGGCTGAAGGGCAACGAGGCGCTGTCGGCGCAGGTGGTGCTCACCATCGAGAAGGCGGGCCTCAGCCACAAGATCGACGGTACCATCGAACTCGAATAGTCCGCGTACCATCGCGCGGCTTGCCCGCGCAGGTGCTGACACATTGCCGCCACGGCATGGTCGCGACCGTGCCGTGGTTCCCGCGGTGACGCACAAGATATGACGCTGCCGAACGCCGCGAAAATCGAAACCTCTGCCGCGCTCAGCAATTGTCCTCCCGACTCGTGAACAGGAGGACAGAATGCGTAAATCGATTCTCTGCGCGGCTGTCGCGGCCGCTGCGATGGCCATGGCGGTGCCGGGGCAGGCGGCGACCGCCAACACGAACATGAACGTCAACACCAGCGCGCCGGCGAAGGTGCAGCTCGCGCGTTACTACTACCACCACTATCGCGGACCCTATGTCCGCTTCGGCTGGGGCTCCTACGCCTACTCTCCCCGGTATCGGTATCGTCGCCGGCACTATACCTGCTGGCGCGTGCGGGTTTACCGGCACGGTCGCCGCTACTGGGTGCGCCGCTGCGGCTGGCGCTACTGGTAAGAGATCGAACCTGCAGATGAGCGAAAGCAGCAGCTAAGCCGCTGCCTTCCTCGTCTCAGGCGACCGGTTCGGCGCCGACATTGCGGCGGCCGAAAGCG
>JARRNI010000075.1:0-10456 GCA_037385125.1 Pseudolabrys sp. | reverse complement strand
AGCCTTCCGATCGCTCATCCTCGCCGCGCATCGCATCCTCCCAACCCAAGGAATCACGCACATGCACGGAATCACATTCCACGCCCTTCGCAAAACGCCTTTTTCAGCATCCTGCTAGACGTATCGGTCAAGGAGACCAGCGTCTGCATTTTGGATGACACAGGCGGGATCGTGCGGGAAGTGAAGGTAGCGAGCGAGCCTGAGGCTCTGCTGGCGGTCTTGGGGAACCCCGCCTACCATTTCAGGCGGATCGGACTGGAAGCCGGGCCACTGTCGCAATGGCTGTTCAGTGCACTGGCCGAGGCAAGCTTGCCAATAATCTGTGTCGAGACGCGGCACATGCGAGCGGTGTTGAAGGCGCAGATCAACAAGACCGACCGCAACGATGCACGCGGGATGGCGCAGATGATGCGGGTGGGGATTTACCACCCGGTGCATGTAAAAACGTCACGCAGTCAGAAACTGAGAATGCTGCTGACCCACCGCAAGTTACTGCAGTCGAAGGCGATCGCCGTTGAAAACGACTTGCGCGGCACCTTGCGCAACTTCGGCCTCAAGGTCGGGGTGGTTGGGACAGTAAAGTTCGAGGCGCGCATCAAAGAGCTGGTCGAGAACTTGCCCGACCTGGCTGTGCTGGTTGAACCGCTGCTTGTTGTTCGCCGGGTGCTTCGCGAACAGATCGCCATCTTGCATCGCCGCTTGCTCGCTATCGTGCGCGACGATGATGTATGCCGGCGCCTGATGACGATCCCCGGTGTCGGCCCGGTGGTAGCACTGACCTATCGCGCTAGCGTTGATGTGCCCGCTCGCTTTCGCAACTCCCGGGCTGTCGGAGCGGTATTGGGATTGACGCCCTGCAGGCATCAATCCGGCGAGAGCGACCGCATCGGCGCAATATCAAAGTGCGGCGACGAGATGATGCGGGTGATGCTCTATGAAGCAGCCCAGGTCATGCTGACCCGAACCAACAAGTGGTCTTGGCTCAAAGCCTGGGCGATGAAGATCGCCAGGAACCGCGGGAAGAAAAAGGCGATCGTGGCGCTGGCACGCCGGCTCGCCGTAATCATGCACCGCATATGGGTTGACGGCACCGAGTTTCGTTGGACCCGGGAGGTCGCAGCAGGATGACGACCGCACAGGATGACATGCAATAGGAGAACACACGAGTTCCACCTAACGGTGGAAAGATGTCCCTCGCGGGACGATGGATGAGGTGAGTTCGTTCGGTCGCTTGGACCTGCCGTTCGTCTGACAGCAAGGCCGCCCAAAAGATTGTTCCGCCTCGTTCTCGAATCCCATGATGGAACGGTCTTGGTGCCGATTCCGAAGAGAAGCACGAGCCCGTGAGCGACATAGACACTGCAGTGGTGGATACCCTGAAAGCGCTTGACCCCGAACGGCCGATTAGAGAAGTGACCGAATACTGGGCGGACCACTGGCTGTTGGATGTCGAGAAGAGGGGCTCCTACAACTATCTGGTCTACAATCAGGTCATCCTGATGGAGATGGACATCTATCAGGGCAAGGGCTCAATCGCGGACCCCAAGAGCTTCCGTCGCTACGTGTTCCCACACGTCACCGCCAACACCGTCGCGCGAATTGGAAAAAATCCAGCAGACGGCAGGAAGCAGACCGGCGGCTGTAACGGGTGCTAGCCTGCCGCCAAGGCTGAATAAGTCCGACCGCTGCGGCTGAAGGGTCCGGCCGTTCGATTTTGTCATCGTTCTATGAGGAGCGGATGACGGACCCTTCCTTGTCACTGCCCCGCCAACGCTACTGACCGATGCCTTCGCCGCGCCCGGTGCGAGGGGCTGTGTTCAGCCCCCTCCTGGCCCGCGGCCCGCTCTTCCTGTATCAGGCAGTCGGAAATCTCCGACCGCCCATTGCCCCACCGCAACCGCTCGCACCCCCATGAAATTCCGCTCCCTCGCGCTGCTGACGCTGGCCGAAGTGGCGGCGCTGTCGCTGTGGTTCGTCTCGGCCGCGGTGCTGCCCGACATGTTGCGCGAAGTACATATCTCGCACGCGCGGGCGGCCACGTTGTCGAGCGGCGTGCAGGCGGGCTTCGTGATCGGCGCGCTCGGCTCGGCCATGCTGGGCTTGGCCGACCGCTTCGATCCGCGCCGGGTCATGGCGAGCGCAGCGGCCGGCGCCGGCCTGACCAACGCCGTTCTGCTCGTCGTTGCGCCCGGCAGCCTGATTGCGATCGCCGCGCGCGTTGCCACCGGCGCGCTGCTCGCCGGCGTCTATCCGGTCGGCATGAAGATCGCGGTCGGCTGGGGCCAGAAGGACCGCGGCATGCTGGTCGGCGTCCTGGTCGGCGGCACCATCCTCGGCTCGGCGGTGCCGCATCTATTTTCGTTCTTCGGTGGCGCCGATTGGCGCCTGAGCGTGGCGCTCGCTTCGCTCGCGGCCATCGCCGGCGGTCTCGTTTGTCTGATGGCTTCGCTCGGGCCCTATCACGGCGTGGCGGCGAAATTTCATCCTCGCATGATCGCCGCCGCCTGGACCAATAGGCGCGTACGGCTCGCCTATGCCGGCTACCTCGGTCACATGTGGGAGCTCTATGCCATGTGGGCCTGGATCGGCGCCGCCGCCGCCATCTCCTACGGTGCGTCACTGCCGCCGAGCGAGGCGGTGCCGCTGGCCAAGCTCTCGACCTTCCTGTCGATCGCCGTCGGCGGCATCGCCTCCGGCTTGGCTGGCTTGGTCGCCGACCGTATCGGCAAGGCCAATCTCGCAATTATCGCCATGGCGGTGAGCGGCGCATCGGCGCTGGCGACGGCTGCGACTTTCGGCGGACCGGTCTGGCTGACCTTCGCCATCGTCATCGTCTGGGGCGCTGCCATCTCGCCGGATTCCCCGCAGTTCTCCGCGCTGGTGGCCGACGCCGCGCCGCCCGAACAGGCTGGCTCGCTGCTGACTTTTCAAACGGCGCTCGGCTTCGGCTTGACGATCGCCACCGTGCAGCTTGCGCCCATGGTTGCCGCCGCCATCGGTTGGCCGGCGTTCTTGGCCTTGCTGGCGCTCGGACCCGCCTTCGGCATCACCGCCATGCTGCGGCTGCGGGCGATGGGTTGAAGGCTGCTCGTCAGCCCAAATGCAGCCTTACCGTCGCCGTCGCATGGGCCGCGATGCCTTCGCCGCGGCCGGTGAAGCCGAGTTTCTCGCTGGTGGTCGCCTTCACCGCCACACGGTCGAGCGTGAGTCCCGCAAGCTGCGCAATGTTTTCGCGCATCGCATCGCGATGCGGCCCGATCTTCGGCGCCTCGCACACCAAAGTGAGATCGAGATGGGCGATGCGACCGCCGCGTGCCTTCACCCGTTCCACCGCAAAGGTGAAGAAGACATGCGACGCCGCCCCCTTCCATTGCGGGTCGCTGGGCGGGAAATGCGAACCGATATCGCCGTCGGCCAGCGCGCCGAGGATGGCGTCGGTGAGCGCGTGCAGGCCGACATCGGCGTCGGAATGGCCGGTGAGCCCCAAAATGTGCGGGATCGCCACCCCACCCAGCATGACGTGATCGCCGGGCGCGAAAGCGTGCACGTCGAAGCCGAAGCCGGTGCGCACGTCGCCGAGATTGGAAAAGCGCGCGGCTTCCACGCGCGCGAAATCTTCTGCGCTGGTGATCTTGATGTTGTCCGGCTCGCCGGCGAACACGGCGACCTTCATGCCGGCCCATTCGGCGAGCGCGGCGTCGTCGGTGAAATCCTCGCGCCCTTGCTCTGCCGCGCGCCGGTGCGCGGCGAGCAGGGCAGGGTAGGCGAAGCCCTGCGGCGTTTGGATGCTGCGCAAGGATTCGCGCGCCAACGTCTGCTGCACGAAGCCGTGCGCGTCGATCGTTTTCACCGTGTCGGTCACCGGCAGTCCCGGTACGGCCGCGCCGTTTTCTTGCGCCGCTTCGATCGCGCGCTTGATCAGCGCCGGGCTGGCGAAGGGGCGGGCGGCGTCATGCACCAGCACGATTTCCGGCTGATGCGGCGCCAGCGCCTCCAGCCCGGCGCGTACTGAGGCCTGCCTTGTGGCGCCGCCGCCGGCCGGCGGCAGCAGGTCGAGCCCGGTGGCGGCCTGGTCGAACAGCGTGCGGTCCGCCAGCCGGATCACCGGCTGCACCAGGTCCACCGCGGGCGCTTGCACCAGCGTGGCCAGGGTCCGCCGCAGCATGATGTCGTCGCCGACCCGGCGGAATTGCTTCGGGACATCGCCGCCCACCCGGGTTCCCTTGCCCGCCGCCACCACGACTACCGCCACTTCGCCCATCATCTGCTGCTCCGTGTTTACGCCCCAGCCTTAGCGCGTTCCGCGCCGCCGGGAAATCCTCAACGAATCCAGCTCGTTCTCGGCGGCGACCAGGTTTTTGCAGTGCAGCACTTGCACTGCCTGCCGAAATGGCTAAACTATGGGCACAAAACAGGAGGCGCCTAAATGGCGGGCATGCAAGCGGAGTCCCGCGAAATCGCCAAAAATTCGGCCGCGCCGCTGTGCATCGGCCCGTTGAGCCCGCCTAATCGCGTGATTCTGGCACCGATGTCCGGCATCACCGACGCGCCCTTCCGCCGCCTGGCGGAAAAGCTGGGGGCCGGGCTGGTGGTGTCGGAAATGACCGCTTGCGCCGGCCTCGCCCGCGGCGAGCGCGAGGCGCGCCTGCGCAGCGAGGGAGCAGGCATTGCCACCCATGTGGTGCAGCTCGCCGGCTGCGAAGCCCGCTATATGGCGGAAGGCGCCCGCATCGCCGAGGCGCAGGGCGCGCACATGATCGACATCAATATGGGTTGCCCCTCGCGACAAGTCACGCGCGAAGGGACCAACGGGGCCTCAGGCTCCGCCCTGATGCGTGATCTCGATCATGCGCTCACCTTGATCGAGGCGACCGTTTCCGCCGTCCGCGTGCCGGTGACGCTGAAGATGCGGCTTGGCTGGGACCATGCCTCGCTCAACGCTCCCGAGCTCGCCCGCCGCGCCGAAGCGGCGGGCGTGCAAATGATCACCGTGCACGGCCGCACCCGCTGCCAGTTCTATGACGGCCGCGCCAATTGGGCCGCCGTCCGCCAAGTGAAAGAAGCGGTGAGCGTTCCGGTCGTCGTCAACGGCGACATCGCCGCGTTCTACGACGTGACCGAGGCGCTCGCCGCCTCGGGCGCCGACGCCGTCATGATCGGCCGCGCCGCGCAAGGCCGCCCCTGGTTTCCCGGCCAAGTCGCCCGCTTTCTTGGCAATGGGCTGCGCGAACAAGCGCCGTCGCTCGCCGAGCAGCACGCCATGACCGCGGCGCTCTACCGCGAAATGATCGAACATCACGGCTTCCGCGTCGGCCGCCGCCACGCCCGCAAGCATCTCGCCTGGGCGCTCGATATCGCCGCAGCGAGCGCCGGCGTCGCGCTCGCGCTGCTGAAGCATCACCGCGCCCGTGTGCTCACGGCCGAGGAGCCCGGGCTTGCCCGCCGCCTGCTCGCCGACGCCTACGACGCTTTCGCATGGAGAGCCGCCGCATGAGCCCCGCTCACGCCTTGTCCGCCCCCGCCAGTGCGCCCGCCGAGTCGGTGCTGCACGCGCTGCCGCATCCGGTGCTCATGATTGCGCCCGACGGCCGCATCGCCGATGCCAACGTCGCCGCCGAGCAGTTCTTCGAGACCTCGATCCCCATGCTGCGCCGTCATCAGGTGCGCGAATTGGTGCCGTTCGGCTCGCCGCTGTTGGCGCTGATCGAGCAGGTGCGCAAGTCGGGCGCCGCGGTCAACGAATACAAGGTCGATCTCGCCACCCCGCGCAATCCCGGCGAACGCCTGGTCGATCTGCACGTGGCGCCGCTGCCGGAATATCCCGAGCACGTGGTGGTGATGCTGCAGGAGCGCACCATCGCCGACAAGATGGACCGCCAGCTCACCCATCGCGGCGCCGCCCGCTCGGTGATCGCGCTCGCCGCCATGCTGGCGCACGAGATCAAGAACCCGCTGTCGGGCATCCGCGGCGCGGCCCAGCTCCTGGAAAGCTCCGCCGCCGACGAGGACCGCGCGCTCACCAAGTTGATCTGCGACGAGACCGACCGCATCGTGAAGCTGGTCGACCGCATGGAGGTGTTCGGCGACGAGCGCCCGGTCGAGCGCGCGCCGGTCAATATCCACGTGGTGCTCGATCACGTGAAGCGGCTGGCGCAGTCCGGCTTCGCCCGCCACGTCAGGTTCGTCGAGGATTACGACCCGTCGCTGCCACCGGTGCTCGCCAACCGCGACCAGCTCATCCAGATCTTCCTCAATCTGGTGAAGAACGCCACCGAGGCGGTCGGCGAGAAGCCGGAGGGCGAGATCCAGCTCACCACCGCCTTCCGTCCCGGCGTGCGCCTGTCGGTGCCCGGCGCCAAGGCGCGCGTGTCGCTGCCGCTTGAATTCTGCGTCAAGGACAACGGCCCCGGCGTGCCGGAGGAGCTGATGCCGCACCTGTTCGATCCCTTCGTCACCACCAAGCAGAGCGGCGGTGGCCTGGGGCTGGCGCTGGCGGCCAAGATCATCGGCGATCATGGCGGCATCATCGAATGTGAATCGCAGCCGCGCCGCACGATTTTCCGCGTTCTGATGCCGATCTACACCGGCAATGGCGAGCCGATCGCCGTCGCGCCGGATAAGGAGCGCAAGGGGTAAGCCATGCCGACCGGAAGCATATTGGTTGCCGACGACGACTCCGCGATCCGCACGGTGCTCAACCAGGCGCTGTCGCGCGCGGGCTACGAGGTGCGCTCGACCGGCAACGCTGCCACCCTCTGGCGCTGGATCAGCCAGGGCGAGGGCGACCTGGTCATCACCGACGTGGTGATGCCGGACGAGAACGCCTTCGACCTCATTCCGCGCATCCGCAAGGCTCGACCCGAGCTGCCCATCATCGTGATGAGCGCACAGAACACCTTTATGACCGCGATCCGCGCTTCCGAGCGCGGCGCCTACGAATATCTGCCGAAGCCCTTCGACCTGAAGGAACTGATCGGCATCGTCGGCCGCGCCATGTCGGAGCCGAAGGAAAGGCGTGCCGCCGCCGCCGACAAGCCGGAGGACCTCGACAATATCCCGCTGGTCGGCCGCTCGCCGGCCATGCAGGAAATCTACCGCGTGCTGGCGCGGCTGATGCAGACCGATCTGACCGTGATGATCTCGGGCGAGAGCGGCACCGGCAAGGAGCTGGTGGCGCGCGCGCTGCACGACTACGGCAAGCGCCGCTCCGGCACGTTCGTCGCCATCAACATGGCGGCGATCCCGCGCGACCTGATCGAGTCGGAATTGTTCGGCCACGAGAAGGGTGCCTTCACCGGCGCCAACACGCGCTCCTCCGGCCGCTTCGAGCAGGCCGAAGGCGGCACGCTCTTCCTCGACGAGATCGGCGACATGCCGATGGAGGCGCAGACGCGGCTGCTGCGCGTGCTGCAGCAGGGCGAATACACCACTGTCGGCGGCCGCACCCCGATCAAGAGCGACGTGCGCATCATCGCCGCCACCAACAAGGACCTGCGCCAGCTCATCCAGCAGGGCCTGTTCCGCGAGGATTTGTTCTTCCGGCTCAACGTGGTGCCACTGCGTCTTCCTCCTTTGCGTGAACGCGTCGAGGACATCCCCGACCTCATCCGCCATTTCTTCGCCCAGGCGCGGCGCGAGGGCCTGCCGCCCAAGCAGATCGACCAGGCCGGCCTCGACCGGCTCAAGCGCCACCGCTGGCCCGGCAATGTGCGCGAACTGGAAAACCTGGCGCGGCGGCTGGCCGCGCTCTACCCGCAGGAAGTGATCACTGCGGTGGTGATCGAGCAGGAGCTGGCGCACCCGGTGCTGCCGATCGGCAGTGAGGAGTCGAATGCCGAGGAGTCCTTGAGCGCCGCGGTGGAGCGCCACCTCAACGCCTATTTTGCCGGCTTCGAGGGCCTGCCGCCGGCTGGCCTCTATCACCGCATCCTGCGCGAGGTGGAATATCCGCTGCTGACCGCGGCGCTTGCCGCCACCCGCGGCAACCAGATCCGCGCCGCCGACCTGCTCGGCGTCAATCGCAACACCCTGCGCAAGAAGGTGCGCGATCTGGACATCAAGCTGTTCAGAGGTGGGTGATGAGGGTAGGCGAGGCTGAGCCTCACAAATCTCTCCCGGTCGTCTAGGCTCTCGTTCGCCGTTGCTGGGCGGCTGATGATGTGTTCAGCGCCACGGCGGCGCGAATGAGCGCCGTCAACGCCTTTTCATTGATCTTGTCGCCGTCACGGAAATCGATGGCGCGCCTCACATTGCCGTCGAGGCTGGCGTTGAAGAGGCCGGAAGGGTCCTTGAGCGAGGCGCCCTTGGCGACGGTCAGCTTCACCTTGTCCTTGTAGGTCTCGCCGGTGCAGATGATGCCGGCGTACTCCCACACCGGAACGCCCATCGGGTTCGACGACTTTCTCCATTTCACCTCTTCGACGATGTCGGGGTCGGCCTCTCTGATCACCTTTCGAACCTGCGCGAGCGTCGCGCCGCGCCAGTCATCCAGCGCCGCGACCCGCGCGTCGATCAGGTGAGAGGGGGAGTCGCCTTTCCCTGCCTGCGAGCCGCTCTTCCTCTTCTTCATGGTTGTTGTCGCTTTCTTCATGCCGCTGTCGCTCGCCTGTCGCTTGAGCCCGCAACCCCGGTGGAGCAAAGCGTAGCCTGCGAGGGAGACGCGCGGCATCGGCAAGCCCCGCTGCAATATCTTTGATTTAAGGCGCCTAGGATTTGTCGCAATTTGGCAACAATGTTGTAGAAAAGCATCAGGACCACGGAGAGCATTAACGCCTCTCCGTGCGTCTCGAACGGGCTTTCGTCCCGCCAGCCGCCGCCGGGGGTCCAAGGCGTCCATGAGCGTCGAACAGGCTGCAACTGCCGAAAACACGCTCACCGGCCCGCCGCCCAGGCGCGGCGAAACGCGCGTGCTCGGCCCGATCGCGGTGGTGCTGGCGCTGCTGTCGGCCTTCCTCACCTTCATCGTTCTCGCCGACCTGACGCCGATCCGGCCGACCCATTACGTGGTCGTCACGCTGCTCTTGGTGAATGCCTCCACGGTGCTGCTGCTGCTCGGCATCATCGTGCGCGAAGTGTGGCTGATCATGCAGGCGCGCCGCTCGGGGCGCGCCGGCGCCCGGCTGCATGTGCGCATCGTCGGGCTGTTTTCCATCATCGCCGCCGCGCCCGCCATCCTGGTGGCGATCGTGGCGAGCGTGACCCTCGATCGCGGTCTCGACCGCCTGTTCTCCACCCGCACCCAGGCCGCGATCGAGAACTCGCTGGTTGTGGCGGAAGCCTATCTGCACGACCACGCCGAGATCGTGCGCTCCGATATTCTCACCATGGCCTTCGATCTTGCACGCGACGAGCCAGCCTTCCAGGACGACCGCGCCAAGCTGCGCCAGTTCCTCACCTTCCAGGCCTCGGTGCGCCGGCTCTCCGCGGCGATCGTCATCGACAAGAATCTGAATGTCGTTGCGCAGGCCGATCTCAAGGTCAATCAGAGCTTCGCTATGCCGCCGCGCGATGCGCTGCCGCACATCGGAGACAAGAAGCCACAGATCGTGCTGCTGCCCAACACCAATTACGTCGCCGCCGTCGTCAGGCTGCGCAAATTTCCCGACTACTGGCTCTACGTGACTCGCCTACTCGATCCGCGGGTGGTGCCGCAGATTCAGGCGACGCGTGCCAGCGCGCGCGAATACGCCGCGCTCGAGGCGCGCCGGGTCGGCGTGCAGGTCGCCTTCGCGCTGATGTATACGGTAATCGCGCTCACCGTGCTCTTGGCCGCGGTGTGGATCGGGCTCAACTTCGCCAATGTGCTGGTCGCCCCGATCCGCCGCCTGATCGGCGCCGCCAATGTGGTGTCGACCGGCAATCTCTATGTGCGCGTGCCGGTGCGCGAATCCGAAGGCGACCTCGCCCGGCTGGGCGAAACCTTCAACCGCATGACGCAGGAACTGCGCACCCAGCGCGACGACATCATGCGCGCGCGCGACGTCATCGACAGCCGCCGCCGCTTCACCGAGGCGGTGCTCGCAGGCGCCTCGGCCGGCGTCATCGGCGTTGACGGCAAGGGCTGCGTGTCCATCCTCAACCGCTCGGCGGAAAAGCTGATCGGCTGGAGCGAGGAAGAGGCGCTCGGCCGGCCGCTCACCGACGTATTTCCCGAGCTCGCCGACATCATGGCGGCGGCGCAGACCGGCCAGCGCACCCAGGACCACGTCACCATCACGCGCAAGGGGCGCGAGCGGAACCTGTCGGTGCGCATCACCAGCGAGCAGTCGAAGGAATCCGAGCACGGCTACGTGGTCACCCTCGACGACATCACCGAGTTGGTGGCGGCGCAGCGCACCTCGGCCTGGGCGGACGTCGCCCGCCGCATCGCGCACGAGATCAAGAACCCGCTCACCCCCATCCAGCTCTCGGCCGAGCGGCTGCGCCGCAAATACCGCAAAGTCATCACCGACGATCC
>JARRNI010000074.1:0-13275 GCA_037385125.1 Pseudolabrys sp. | reverse complement strand
GAGGCGCTCACCATGGTGTGCACGCGCGTGTTCGGCAACCAGACCACCATCACCGTGGCCGGCAGCCAGGGCCAGTTCGAGCTCAACGTGTTCAAGCCGGTGCTGGCCTATTGCATGATACAATCGATCCGCCTCGTTGCCGATGCCGCGCGCTCCTTCACCGACAATTGCGTCAGCGGCATCGAGGCCAACGAGGCGCGCATCGACGAATTGATGGAAAAGTCGCTGATGCTGGTGACCGCGCTGTCGCCGCATATCGGCTACGACAAGGCGGCCGAGGTGGCCAAGGCGGCGCACGCCCACGGCACCACTTTGCGCGAGGAGGCGATCCGGCTGGGCTATGTCAACGCCGAAGACTTCGACCACTGGGTGCGGCCGGAAAGGATGGTGCTGCCGCGCTGAAGCGTCGGCAAATGCAGAAATACGCAATCACATGCATGACCTACTCGTAAGAAAATCTCCGCGGTAATAAAATATAGGCTGGCGCCTCGCATCATGTCGTGAAGCTATCGAAAATATAGCCACCCGTATTTATGACGTGAACAGATTACGAATATTGTAATCAACCAGCAGTGTATTGGGTCCTGCTGCCCAGTGTCGCCTAATCGTAAGCTTTCGCCGAAGGCCGCCTTGTCGAATGAGGGGCATCGTTGATTACTGTCAGTATGGACAGTCATAAGAACAGTGATCAGGTTGAGCGGCTCGAAGTCGTGGATTCAGGGCGGCGGCGGCGCTGGTCCGAGGACGAGAAGCTGAAGATCGTACTGGAGAGCTTGGCGGCGCCGCGCCAGGTTTCGGCGACAGCGAGGCGGTACGGCATTGCGCGATCGCAATTGCTCCAGTGGCGGCGGTCGTTTCGGCCCGAGCGGAACGAAGCGCCTGAACGGTCGACCGGCTTCGTACCGGCGGTCGTCGTTTCTGAACCGGAGCCCGGCCCCTCAGCGCCGGCCGGATTGGTCGCCGAGGGGACGATCGAGATCAACTTCACGAGCGGCGCCCGGATGCGGGTCACGGGGGTGGTCGATCCAGAGGCGCTGAGGGCTGCCGTGGAGGTACTGACGGGTGGCAAGGCGCGATGATCCCGTTGCCGAGTGGCGTGCGCGTGTGGCTCGCGACGGGCCACACGGACATGCGCAAGGGCTTTCCTGGCTTGTCGCTGCTGGTCCAGGAAGTGCTCAAGCACGATCCGCTGAGCGGGCACTTGTTCGTCTTCCGCGGCCGCCGGGGCGATCTGCTGAAGGTGATCTGGCATGACGGTCAGGGGGCCTGCCTGTTCACCAAGCGGCTGGAGCGTGGGCGCTTCTTGTGGCCGAGCCCGGCGGGCGGCGCGGTGACGATCTCCTCCGCGCAGCTCGGATACCTTCTGTCGGGCATCGACTGGCGTCATCCGCAAGAAACTTGGCGCCCCACCTCTGTCGGATAACGGTTCTGCTTTGCAGAACGCGACGAATATGATTCCGTGAGACATGGCCTCCGACCTGCCGTCCGATCTCGCCGCCGCGCACGCGATGATTATCGCCGAACGCGCAGCGAGTGAGGCTGAACGCGAGGCGCGGTTAGAAGCCGAAAGACAATTGAATGATGCGCGTGCCGCGGCCGCGAATGCCCAGGCGGAGGCGTCCAGCATCGAGGCCTTCATCGCGCATCTCAAGTTGCAAATCGAGAAGCTGCGACGTGAGCTTTACGGCAGCCGCTCGGAACGCAAGGCGCGACTGCTCGATCAGATGGAGCTCCAACTCGAAGATCTGGAAGCGGGCGCGACCGAGGATGAGATTGCGGCCGAGCAGGCGGCGGCTCGGACACAGACGGTGCGCTCCTTCGAGCGCAAGCGGCCGGCACGCAAGCCGTTCCCGGCCCATCTGCCGCGGGAGCGGGTCGTCGTCCCGGCGCCGGAATGCTGCCCGTGCTGCGGGTCGGCGAATCTGTCCAAGCTGGGCGAGGACGTCACCGAGACGCTGGAGGTGATCCCCCGCCGCTGGAAAGTGATCCAGACGGTACGGGAGAAGTTCTCCTGCCGGGCATGCGAGACGATCAGCCAGCCGCCGGCGCCCTTCCATGTGACGCCTCGAGGTTTTGCCGGCCCCAATCTGCTGGCGATGATCCTGTTCGAGAAGTTCGCCCAGCATCAACCGCTGAATCGGCAAAGCGAGCGCTACCGACGCGAAGGCATCGACCTGAGCATCTCGACGCTGGCGGACCAGGTCGGCGCCTGTACGGCCGTCCTGAAGCCGCTGCACAGGTTGATCGAGGCGCATGTGCTGGCGGCCGAGCGGCTGCACGCCGACGACACGACCGTGCCGATCCTGGCCAAGGGGAAGACGATCACCGGGCATTTCTGGACATACGTCCGAGACGACCGGCCGTTCGGCGGCCGGGCCCCGCCGGCGGCGCTCTACTACGCCTCCCGCGATCGGCGGCACGAACATCCCGAGCGGCATCTAGCCGGATTTGGGGGGATCGTGCAGGCGGACGCCTATAACGGCTACAACACGCTCTATGATCCGGCTCGGGCTGGCGGCGGGGCCACCTCGGCACTGTGTTGGGCCCACGCGCGACGGAAGTTCTTTGAACTCGCCGACATCGCGGCCAATGCCCGGCGCGACAAGCACGCCGCGGCGATCTCGCCGATCGCCTTGGAGGCGGTCAAACGCATCGACGCGCTGTTCGATATCGAGCGGGCCATCAATGGCCTGAGCGCCGAGGAACGCCAGCGCGTGCGCCAGGAACGGAGCGCACCGCTCGTTGCCGCCCTTGAAACGTGGTTGCGCGAGCAGCGATCTGGCCTGTCGCGTTCGTCGGCGGTCGCCAAGCCGGTCGACTACTTGCTCAAGCGCTGGGAGCGGTTCACCGGCTTCCTCGACGACGGCCGGGTATGCCTGACCAATAATGCTGCCGAGCGCGCTCTCCGCGGCTTCGCACTCGGGCGCAAATCGTGGCTATTCGCCGGCTCCGATCGCGGTGCCGACCGCGCCGCGGCCATGGCGACACTGATCACCACCGCAAAACTCAATGACATCGACCCGCTCGCCTGGCTATCCGACGTGCTGGCGCGCATTGCGGAAATGCCGCAGACGCAACTGGCCGACTTGCTTCCCTGGAACTGGAAACTGGCGCACCTGCAAGCAGCGGCCTGAAGCCTCATCTCAGGCGATCAGCACGCTCGCGGTCTTGCTCGGATGCTTACGGCAGGACACCCGATCCCTGCCCACTATCTTGGGCATCGAAATTTGCAATCGACGGCGCGATATACTGCGCTGGCGCCGGATCGGCTTGCGAGGTTTTGGCAAGATTAGCACGCGGCTAACGGTAGCCCGCTAAACAATCTGTGGTGTCAATGCAACAGTTCCAAAAAATCTAATCGCCGATCATATAGGCTATAAAATCGCTGTTAAAGTATTCGGCCCCGACTGTGGGGGATACCTCGGGGACGGTGGGGTCGATCGGGGCCGCGCTCTTTGGGAATGAGAGCGGCCCCGATCTTATTCCAACTGCCGATCTAAACAACTTAACATTTGTCCACCATTCTGCGAGGTCGCGGTCCCCTAGGCAGTTGGCGGGCCAACCTATAGCGACAATGGGGGTCACTTTGAGCTTGCGAAAAGCGCGCAATAGCGTCAACTGACCTGCCTCAAAACAAAATGAACTCAGCATCGAACGGCTGATCTGTTCGATCCGGCGCGAGTGCCTCGATGACCTCGTCGTTTTGAGCGAGGCGCAGCTCCGTCGGATTGTTCAAAGTTGCGCTGACTATTACAACAAAGGCAGGACGCACCGGTTGCTGGACAAAGATGCACTTGGCTATCGCCCGGTTCAGTGGGTCGGGAACATTGCGTCATCCGCTATTCTCGTCGGGCTTCATCACCATTATCTTCGGGTTTAGGTTTTAGGTACACACAGGGTGAGAGTTAACTCGGCGCCAGACAAAGCCGCTTGAACTGGAGCGACCATTCCGCCGGGGCGTCGCGCAAGGCCGCAACGTGTGACGCAATGTGCCGACACCGAGACGAGCCGAGTCGGCCAAAAATTTGGATTGCGTGAATGCAGCGCCCCTCTTCGGGCACAGCGGTGATAGACCACAAATTTCTTCGACAAAAATCGGCCCCGGGCAGGCAGCGCCGGGGCCCACGAGAAAACGGGCGCCGGTGTGAAGCGGGTGTTTCAGACTATTGGCCAACGCGACTCGTCTTTGTAAAACAACGCTGGATAGAGGCCTTTATGCTTCAAAAGATTGTCGTCAGCGCCATTTGGAACCGGCCTCACTGCCATGGGTTAAACTGAAGAGGGATATTTCGGGTCATGCCGGCCGAAATTCCCATCCTCCCGTATGAGAGCGAGAGAAACCTCAAGATGGCCAGGGCCGCTCCAAAAATTGGCGATTATTCAGAACGAGGCAGGGAAGCCGAGCAAGGCGACGCGCTCGACCAGCTCTGCATCAACACAATCCGCACCTTATCCAAGGACGCCGTACAGGCGGCCAATTCAGGTCACCCCGGCACTCCAATGGCATTGGCGCCGCTGATTTATACGTTATGGCAGCGGTTCTTGCGCTTCGATCCTGCCAATCCGAACTGGCCGAACCGGGATCGCTTCGTGCTGTCCAATGGGCATGCCTCGATGTTGCTCTATGCTGTGTTGCACCTCGCCGGAGTAAATGCAGCAGACGCCAAGTATGAAAATATCGGCGGGCCTGCGGTGGCACTCGACGATATTAAAAGGTTTCGGCAGATCGACAGCAAATGTCCCGGCCATCCGGAGTACCATTTGACCTCGGGTGTGGAGACGACCACTGGCCCGCTGGGGCAGGGGTGCGCCACTAGCGTCGGTATGGCGATCGCGTCGAAGTGGCTCGGCCAGCATTTCAACCGACCGAAGTTCTCGATGTTTGACTATGACGTCTACACTATTTGCGGCGACGGAGACATGATGGAAGGGGTGTCGAACGAAGCTGCCTCGGTCGCCGGGCACCTTGAACTCGGCAATCTCTGTTGGTTCTACGATAGCAACCGCGTAACAATCGAAGGCCACACAGATCTAGCCTTCAGCGACGACGTCGCAGCGCGCTTCCTCGCATATGGCTGGAACGTACGGCGGGTGGGCGACGCGAACGACACGGAGCGTCTAGCTGCGACCATCGAAGCATTCCGGCGCATACGAGACGTGCCGACGTTGATCATCGTAGAGAGCCATATCGGCTATGGCGCGCCGCACAAGCACGACACAAGTGCCGCACATGGCGAACCGCTCGGAGAAGAGGAGATCCGCCTCACCAAACGCGGCTATGGCTGGCCTGAAGAGGCCAAGTTTCTCGTGCCGGACGGCGTCCGCGAACATTTCAACTTCGGCGTCGGCCGACGGGGGCGACAAGATCGCCAAACCTGGATGACGCGTCTTGAAGCATACCGGATCAAGTACTCTGACCTCGCCGATCAGCTCGATCGCATGCAAACAGGTGAAATGCCCGACCGATGGGACGCGGACCTCCCGATATTTCCGGCAGACACGAAAGGTATCGCCAGCCGTGCCGCTTCGGGCACGGTTCTCAACGCCATCGCACCCAATTATCCCTGGCTCATCGGCGGCGCGGCCGATCTTGCTCCGTCAACCAAAACGCGCCTTACCTTCGAAGGCGCGGGTGATTTGGAAGCCGAGACGCAAGGCGGCCGCAACCTGCATTTCGGGATCCGCGAACACGCCATGGGAGCGATCCTCAACGGGCTTGCGCTCTGCAAAATCCGGGCTTTCGGCTCAACCTTCCTCACTTTTTCGGACTACATGAAGCCACCGATTCGTCTCGGCGCGTTGATGGAACTCCCGGTCATCTATGTTTTCACCCATGACTCGATCGGCCTCGGCGAAGACGGGCCGACGCACCAGCCGGTCGAACAACTCATAGCGCTGCGCAGTATTCCAGGCCTCATCACACTCCGGCCGGCCGACGCCAATGAGGTGACGGAAGCCTGGCGCGTGATTGTTGGACTTAAGCATCAGCCAGCTTGCCTTGTGCTGAGCCGACAGCCGCTTCCAACATTTGACCGCACGCGCTACGCGTCCGCGGCCGGCGTGGGTCGCGGCGCTTATATCCTTGCGGATCCGGAAGGCGGCAAGCCGGTGGTGATTCTGATCGGCACTGGCAGCGAGGTTTCGCTCTGCCTCAAGGCGCATGACGAACTCAAACGCGAAGGCATTCGATCTCGGGTTGTAAGCATGCCGTCATGGGAGCTGTTTGAACTACAAGACTGGGATTATCGGAATCGCGTGTTACCGCCTGACGTCACTGCGCGCGTATCAGTGGAAATGGGCTCGGTGATTGGGTGGGACCGGTACGTTGGCGCGAGCGGCGCCAAGGTGGGCATGCAGACATTCGGCTCCTCAGCGCCGCTGAAGGATTTGCTCAGGAGATTTGGCTTCACGCCAGAAGCGATTCTCGCCGCAGCGAGGGAACAAATCGCAAGCGCACGTGGGACGACCTAGTACAAAGGCCGGATGGAGGCCATGATGACATCGCCGCGAAGAGAAAGCTCGTTCAAGTTGTTACGCAAAGCGGGACAGGCTGTCTGGCTTGATTTTCTCGCTCGTCGGCTCCTCTCTGAAGGCAGGCTCGAGAAACTGGTCATAGAGGACGGGCTTAGCGGCGTTACCTCCAATCCGTCGATTTTCGAAAAGGCGATCGCCGAAAGCGCCGACTACGACGCGTTCCTGAAGGAAACCGAACACGACGGCGACTTCGACGTGATGACCCTCTACGAGCGGCTTGCAATCGAAGACATCCGACAGGCGGCCGATATATTGCGGCCCGTCTACGACACGACAAAGCGGGCTGATGGTTACGTCAGTCTCGAAGTGTCTCCCTATCTTGCGATGGACACCGAGGCGACCGTCGACGAAGCGCGGCGGCTCGCAAAAGCCGTCGGCCGCGAAAACGTCATGTTCAAGGTGCCCGCGACCAAGCCGGGTCTGCCTGCCATCAGCCATCTCATCGGCGAAGGCTTCAATATCAACGTCACGCTGTTGTTTTCGCAGAACATTTACGAGGAGGTCGCCGAAGCTTATTTTGCCGGACTCGAGCATTTTATTGAACAAGGCGGCGATCCGAGCCGGGTCGCCAGCGTGGCGAGCTTTTTCGTGAGCCGCATCGACGTCGCGGTAGACAAGCTCGTTGAGAAACAGCTTGGCCGGGCGGCCGATACAGCGGAACGCGAAGCTCTTTCTGCGCTGCGTGGGAAAGTGGCAATCGCAAACGCCAAGCTCGCCTATCAACGCTATAAGCGCATATTCTCAGGCGCTCGCTGGGAAAGGCTGAAGGCCCGCGGCGCCCGTGTCCAGCGTTTGCTCTGGGCAAGCACGAGCACGAAGAACTCGGACTACAGCGACGTCCTATACGTCGAAGAGCTGATCGGGGAGGATACGGTCAACACCATGCCCCCCGCGACTATGGAGGCATTCCGCGACCACGGCCGCGTGCACCCCAGCCTCGAACAGAATATCGACGATGCGGAACGCATCATGGCCGCGCTTGAGCGCTGCGGCATTTCGATCGACGCGCTCACCGCGCAATTGACGCAAGAAGGCGTTGCTCTGTTCGCCGATGCATTCGACAAGCTGCTCGGCGCGGTCGCCCGCAAACGCGCTGCTCTTCTTGGCGAGGCGCTCAATAACCAGATCATTACGCTGCCGGCAGAGCTTGAACGAGAAGCTGCATCCGCAAGCGAGGCGTGGCGCCGTGCCGGCAATGTGCGAAGGCTTTGGTCGGGCGATACCACTCTTTGGACGACTGCCGACGAGGACAAATGGGTCGGGTGGCTGAGCATTGTCGAAGAACAACGCAAGCGAATCGGGGAGCTTGAAAAACTGGGCGAGGACGTCCGTCGACGGAATTTTAAGCACGCCGTGCTGCTGGGCATGGGCGGATCGAGCCTTGGCGCCGAGGTGCTGGCTAGGACATTCGGGAATGCGGAGAACTACCCCGAGCTGCTGATTTTGGATTCGACTGACCCTGCCCAAATTCATGCCATTGAACAAGAGCTCGATCTCGCTCGAACGCTGTTCATCGTGTCGAGCAAGTCTGGGACCACACTCGAGCCGAATATATTGAAGGCCTACTTCTTCGAGCGCGTGAAGAAGGCGCTCGGTGACGATCAGGCAGGAGCGCATTTTGCTGCGATCACGGATCCTGGTTCGAAATTGGAGGGTCTCGCCGAGAGCGACGGATTCTGGCGCTGCACGTCTGGAAAGCCGAGCATCGGGGGCCGCTATTCGGTGCTCTCCGATTTCGGCATGGTGCCGGGAGCTGCGATCGGCCTCAACGCCGTCCGGTTTCTCGGCAGCGCACAAAAAATGGTGCATTCGTGCGGGTCGGCGGTGCCACCGGCGGATAACCCGGGGGTTGCACTTGGAATTTCAATGGGGGCTGCGGCCAAGGCCGGCCGTGATAAAATTACCATCATTGCCTCACCCGCCATTGCCTCTTTTGGCGCGTGGTTGGAGCAATTGCTCGCCGAGTCGACCGGCAAGAAGGGAAAGGGCCTTATTCCGGTCAATGCGGAGCCGCTCGGCGCCGTAAATGCCTATGGGCAAGACCGCCTGTTCGCCTATGTGCGGCTGACGACCGAAGCCGATCCGGAGCAGGACAAAGCCATCGCGGCACTCAAGCAGGCAGGTCAGCCGGTCGTGCACATTGAGGTGACGGGCCGCTATCAACTCGGCCAGGAGTTCTTCCGCTGGGAGATCGCGACGGCGGTCGCGGGGGCCATTATCGGCATTAACCCGTTTGACCAACCGGACGTGGAGGCAAGCAAAATCAAGGCACGTGAACTGACCGACGCCTTTGAAAAGAAAGGCTCGCTTCCGGCCGAGACACCCATATTGCAGGACCATGGGGCCAAAGTCTTTGCCGACGATGCCAACGCCAAGGTGCTGAAGCAAGCCGGCGACGGGCGGACCCTCATAGGCTCGCTGAAGGCCCATCTCGGTCGCCTTCATTCCGGCGACTATTGCGCGCTTCTGGCCTATGTCGCGCGCGACGACCGCCATGAGCGCGCGCTGCAAGATATTCGGGTGGCCATCCGCGATGCCAAGCGAGTGGCGACTTGCGTCGGCTTTGGCCCGCGCTTCCTCCATTCGACTGGTCAGGCCTATAAGGGGGGCCCAAACAGCGGCGTATTCCTGGAAATTACCTACGAAACGCGCGATGATATTCCCGTTCCGGATCACAAATACAGCTTCGGTTCGGTCATCGCGGCACAAGCGCGCGGAGACTTCGCAGTTCTCAACAAAAGCGCCCAGCGCGCGTTGCGGATTCATCTCGGCGCGGATGTCAACGCCGGATTGGAGAACTTGACGGATGTCGTCCGCAAAGCATTGATGTGAGGAGGACACGTACGATGCAAATCGCAGTCGTAGGATTAGGTCGGATGGGGGCCAATATCGTACGCAGGCTCATGCGGGCTGGGCACGACTGCGTTGTGTACGACATAAACCAGAAATCCGTCGCGCCACTTGTTAGCGAAGGCGCTGTTTGCGCCGCATCGTTGAAGGAGTTGGTTGGCAAGCTGAAGCCACCACGCGCAGTATGGATGATGCTGCCCGCAGCAGTTGTCGACAAGACGGTTGATACGTTGAGCGGTGTCTTAGCGCGAGACGACGTGCTGATCGACGGCGGTAATTCATATTACCGAGACGACATCAACCGTGCGAAGATGCTCGCGCCCACGGGTATTCACGACCTCGACGTCGGCACGAGCGGGGGCATCTTGGGGCTCGATCGCGGCTTTTGTCAGATGATCGGCGGCGAAACCTCCGTCGTTCAGCGTCTCGATCCGATTTTTGCTGCGCTCGCGCCGGCGGTTGATTCGGCCCCACGCACGCCCGCGCGGGGACAGTGTGTCTCTACCGCTGAGCACGGCTACTTACATTGTGGCCCGAGCGGTGCCGGACATTTCGTGAAGATGGTGCACAATGGTATTGAATACGGCTTAATGGCCGCTTATGCGGAAGGTTTCAATATCCTGCGTAGCGCTAACGTCGGCAGCAGGGAAGCTGATGCCGATGCCGAAACGGCGCCGCTGCAGGATCCTGAGGCGTATCGCTACAATCTCGATGTCGCGGAAATCGCGGAAGTCTGGCGCCGCGGCAGTGTAGTCGCATCCTGGCTGTTGGACCTGACCGCAGACGCGCTTTTTCAAGACCCCCACCTCTCCGGATTCCAAGGGCGGGTTTCGGACTCCGGCGAGGGACGCTGGACCATCAAAGCGGCCATCGACCAGGGGGTGCCAGCCCATGTGCTGAGTTCGGCGCTTTATGAGCGCTTTGCCTCAAGAGGCGAGGCCGACTTCGCCAATAGGTTATTATCGGCGATGCGACACGAATTTGGCGGACATGTCGAAGGCGACCTTGCGCACAAGAAAATCTTTCCCGCACTCTATGCGATGTGCAACCGGGACAAGCTCGACGTGCCGATTGTTGGTGTTGCTAGGTCCGGTTGGGGACTTGATGATTTTAAGTCTCACGTGAGCGACTCTATCAGGAAGCTCGAAGGCTTCGACGGACGAATATCGAACCGGCTGATCAGCCTGTTGCGTTATGTCGATGGCGATTATCGCGACATAGAAACCTTCAAGCGATTACGTGGTGAGCTCGATGGAACCAAGCGGCCGCTACACTACCTTGCCATTCCGCCAAGTATGTTTCCCGCAGTCATCGAGAGCCTGGGAGCCTCGGGCTGCGCCAATGGCGCGCGCGTAGTTGTTGAAAAGCCGTTCGGCCGCGATCTGAAGTCTGCGCAGGCATTGAACCGAACACTGCACGAGGTCTTCAAGGAAAACGCGATCTTTCGCATCGACCACTACCTCGGCAAGGAGCCGGTCCAAAATCTTCTTTATTTCCGGTTCGCAAATTCGTTCCTCGAACCGATATGGAACCGGAATTATGTGCACTCTGTCCAGATCACGCTGGCTGAGAAGTTCGGCCTGGCAGGACGAGGCCGTTTCTACGAAGAGGTGGGCGCAATCCGCGATGTCATTCAAAATCACCTTCTTCAAGTGGTCGCCATCCTGGCGATGGAATGTCCCATCGGCAACGAGAGTCGGTATTTGCGGGATGAAAAAGTCAAAGTGTTCAACGCAATTCGGCCGTTGACAGATTCTCAGCTCGTGCGCGGGCAATTCCGAGGTTATGACAAAGAACCGGGTGTAGCGAGCGATTCCAAAGTCGAGACTTTTGCAGCATTGCGGCTTTACGTCGACTCCTGGCGTTGGCATGGCGTGCCTTTTCTGGTGCGTGCCGGCAAATGTTTGCCCGTGACAGCCGCCGAGGTAACCGTCGATTTGCACTACCCGCCACAGGTCGTGTTCAAAGCGGACAAGCCCAGCCGGCCCAATTATTTCCGCTTCCGCCTAAGCCCGAATGTAGTGATCGCTCTCGGCACAAGAGCTAAGGCGCCAGGCGAGAGCATGGCTGGAGAGGAAATCGAGCTTAACGTGCTGCACCAGAGTAGCGACGAAATGCACGCCTATGAACGACTTATCGGCGACGCCATGCGCGGTGATCTCACGCTCTTTTCCCGGCAGGACAGCGCGGAGGCACAATGGCGAATCGTGGACCCAATCATCGGATCCGACACGCCGCTTTACGAATACGATCCTGGGACGTGGGGACCCAAGCAGTCCGACGAGATTGCGAAAAAATTCGGAGGATGGCGCGATCCGGCTGCCGCAACCGAACAAGCGATTGCAAACTGAACGGAAGAGGTTCATCACGTTGAAAACGCTGGTGCTCGAGGACGCCGAACACGCCGCGCGGCATTGTGCGGTGCTCGTTGCTGAGATAGCTCGAGCCGCGATCGCCGCCCGCGGCCGCGCTTGTCTGGCGCTGAGCGGCGGGCGCACGCCCTGGCTCATGGTACAAACGCTGGCAAGAGAACACCTTCCGTGGCGGGATGTTCATATCTTCCAAACCGATGAGCGCGTCGCTCCGCTTGGCGGTCCCGAGCGCACGCTGACGCATTTGAGTCGTTTATTCTTGTCATCGGTGCCGTTGCCGCCCGACCACGTGCATCCTATGCCGGTCGATGAACCTGATCTCGTCGCTGCCGCGCGACGCTACGGAATACTTATTGAGCGAATTGTCGGCTTGCTGCCTGCTCTGGACGTCATTCACCTCGGCCTCGGAGCAGACGGCCACACCGCATCGCTTATCCCGGGTGACCCAGTGCTCAACGTCACCGACGCCGATGTGTCAATCAGCGGCCCTTATCTGGGTCATGAGCGCATGACACTCACATACCCGATTCTTAACCGTGCCAAGCAGATCATCTGGCTGGCAACCGGAAGAGAAAAGGCTGACGTCCTGAAGCGCCTGTTTGACGGGGACACACAAATACCTGCGGGACGGGTCAGCCGTGGTAACGCAATCGTCGTTGCCGATCGGTCGGCCGCTCAGCTACTTCGCAAAAAAGCCTACGAGCATGATTGCCACGAAATATGAGCGTCGACGCCGAAACCGGCCTCAAGGGATTCTGGCTATCGACGTTGGTGGCACACACGTTAAGATGATGCTGAGTCAAGGCTCCGAGGAGAGGACTTTCGAATCCGGACCAAAGCTCACGGCCAGAGAGATGGTGTCGAAGCTCAAGGTCCTGACGAGAGACTGGGACTATGACGTCGTCTCGATCGGCTATCCGGGCCCTGTGGTGTGCAATCGGCCGATTGCCGAACCGCATAATCTGGGCGGCGGTTGGGTGGGGTTCGATTTCGAGAAGGCTTTGGGTTGCCCGGTCAAGATTGTTAATGACGCGGTCATGCAGGCCCTTGGCAGTTATTCGGGTGGACGCATGCTGTTCCTCGGTCTGGGCACAGGGCTTGGTTCAGCCATGATCATCGATGGCGCGATTGAGCCGATGGAACTTGCTCATCTGCCCTACAAAAAGAATAAAACATTCGAGGATTGTCTCGGCCAAGACGGCCTAAAGCGCGTGGGCAAAGAGAAATGGCGGGCCCGCGTTGCAGCCGCAGTCAAACAGCTCAAAGCAGCCCTTTTGCCGGACTATATCGTATTAGGGGGCGGCAATGCCAAGGAACTGAAGACGTTGCCGCCGCGGACACGTTTAGGAGACAATGCAAACGCTTTTTCTGGCGGCTTCCAACTTTGGCGGGAGCCGTGCGCATAGGGAGAAGATGTGTTGTGTGTATCGAAAACCTCATCAGCAGCCATCCAGTGAGCGAATCGGATGACCTGGTGCAATGATCGCGCTGTTATGGCTGCTCTTGGCCATTCTGGCTT
>JARRNI010000073.1:0-11493 GCA_037385125.1 Pseudolabrys sp. | reverse complement strand
TAATGCGGTCTTGCTCATGTCCGACTCCACCATCGAACATCCCGAACAACCTTCCCGCCGCGATTTTCTCTACATAGCGACCGCCGCGGTTTCCGCTGTCGGCCTCGCGGGCGCTCTGGTGCCACTCGTCGACCAGATGAATCCGGACGCGGCCACGCTCGCCGCTGGCGGGCCGGTCGAGCTCGATCTCGACAAGGTACAGCCCGGCCAGCAAGTTCAAGTGCGTTGGCGCAGCCGGCCGATCTTCGTGATCAACCGCCCGGCTGAAGCGCTCAAGATGCTGCAGTCGAAGGAGGTGACCGACCGGCTGTCCGACCCGGACTCCGCGAACCACCAGCAGCCGAAATACGCGCAGAACTGGCACCGCTCGATCAAGCCGGAATACGGGGTGCTGGTCGGCATCTGCACCCATCTCGGCTGCATCCCGTCGTTCTTCCCCGAGCCGAGCAAAACCACGCCGACCGCCGACTGGCCGGGCGGCTATTTCTGCCCCTGTCACGGCTCGAAATACGATCTGGCCGGCCGCGTCTATGCGGGCGTGCCGGCACCGTACAACCTGCCGGTGCCGCCCTATCATTTCGTTGGCGACAAGAAAGTTCGAATTGGTGAAAATCCGAAGGGTGAGGCCTTCGATTTCAGCTCGATTCTCCAGATCTAGACCGCATGGCCCACATGCGCCGCGGCTCTTGCGGCGCGCGCGCAAAACCGCCACTTCTTCCCCGTCCATGGTCTGACCCGGGGGCGAGATGGCTGCAAGCGAAGAACCGCAAATGATCCCGCTGCGCGTGACGCGCAACGAGCGGCTGGCCGACGGCATTAACCTGATCGAGCTGCGCGACTGCGACGGCAAGCCGCTGCCGCAGTTTTCCGGCGGCGCGCCCATCACCGTCCGGGTGCCGAACGGGCTGCTGCGGAAATATTCGCTGTGCAACGATCCGAACGAGCGCGACCGCTATCAGGTCGCGGTCAAGCGTGAGGCCAACGCACACGGCAGCTCCTCGGTGCTGATCGACACCGTCAAGGACGGCGACCAGCTGATGGTGGCCCCGCCGGTCAACGATTTCGAGCTACCGCGCCGCGCGCAGGATTTTCTGTTCATTGCCGGTGGCATCGGCATCACGCCGATCATGGCGATGATCCGCCAGGTGAAGGCGGAAGGCAAACGCTTCCGCCTGTTCTACTGCGCGCGCTCGCCGGAGACGACGGCCTTCGCGGAGGAATTGAGCAAGCCGGAATACGAGGGGCTTGTCACCATCCATCACGACCAGGGCGATCCCTCCTGCACGCTCGACCTGAGCCCGATCCTGACCGAGCGCAAGAACCGCGAGCATCTCTACTGCTGCGGGCCGCGGCCGCTGATGGAGGCGGTGCGCCACATGACCGACCACTGGTCGCCAACTGCTGTGCATTTCGAGGCGTTCAGCCAGGCGGAGACGCACAAGGCCGGCGACAAGCCGTTCCGCGTGCGGCTGGCGCGCTCGGGCAAGGTGGTCGATGTGCCGGTCACCAAGACGATCCTCGAAGTGCTGCGCGAGAACGGGCTGGAGGTGCCGAGTTCATGCGAGACCGGCACCTGCGGCACCTGCCGCACCAAGCTCTTGGCAGGCGAGGCCGACCACCGCGACCTGATGCTGGCCGACCACGAGCGCAAGGATCACATTATGATCTGCGTGTCGCGTTCGCGTGGCGACGAGATCACCATCGACCGGTAGGCGCAGCGCGATAAACGAAGGCATCGTCATGGCCGCGCTCGTCGCGGGCATCCACGTCTTTCTTCCTTACTCTTGAATCGTGCGCAGATAATCGCGCAGGGCCACCGCGTCCTGCGGGCTGAACTTGAATTCCGGCATGTCGGGATGGTTCGACGAGATGCCGCGGATCAGCCGGCCGGGGAAATGATCGAGGTCGACGATGCTGCCGAACCGGCGGAACGGCGGCGCGCCGACATGCGGGCTCTTGCCGGTCCTGCCGATGGCGTGACACTCCGCGCAGAACTCCTTCGCCAGCGCGTGGCCCTTCACCACCGGGTCCTGCGCCCACGCGGGCGCGGCGAGCACGGCGAAGGCGAGGAGGCAGGCGGTCAGCGGCAAAGTCTTCATCGGTCGTTCCCTGCGCGTGTATCCATTTGGGCTCTATACAACAAGGAATCGCGCGGAAAATTAAGACCGGTATTTAGTGAGAATGACACCGGGGCGGAAAAGTGGTGCCAGGGGCGGAAGCGTGTATACTTCTTAGGGCATTGGAATCGTTTCCATTTTCGCGCGCGGATTTGCAGCATACCAACAGCAATACCATCAACGTCCGTTCCATCACGCGCCTCATCGAAGAGTGGTCCACCTCGGCACACCCCGTACGGAAAGAGCTAGCTTGGTCGCCTCCAATGCCGAAAAATCCACCGTTACGATCGAGATCGATTCTGCGCCCAAACGAGATTGGAAAGAGTTTAGCAACAGTATCCGAGATCAATGGATTGATAGGCTTTCAGTACTCAAGAGGATCATCACTAACAATTGACAAGAGCATCGCAAACGCCGCTGGCCTTTTGGGTCAGCCCGTAGTGGCTCTTGTTCACCGCCTTCATCGGGCTCAACATGTTGCAGGCCGCCTTCACCGGCCTCTGCTCGGCTGCCATGATCTTCCACGAGCTCGGCATCAAAGCCGGCTGCGCCTTCCAGTAAGCGCACTCCCCGGCAGAAACCCGCACGCACCTTGGCTTGACCAAAGACACACCGACATGTCGGCCGGCGCAACAATCCGGAACAACCGTGGCGACGCCAATTCTGTCCGGATTGCATCATTGTTACGCCCGGATATGATTTTCAGGAGGGACAGGCCGTATTCTCCGTAGACAATATCGCACGCGATCTTCGAAAGCACACCAAAAGTCAGGGTCCTTTGCTCTACCGGAGTTACCCGGCTTCCACGCTCCTATGACCCTGTCCGACTCCCGCGGTGGCCGCCGCCTTGCGCGGCGTTGAGGCCGCTACCCTCGCCTCCAGCGGGTCTCCCCCGATTACCCGAACCACCTTTCCGACGTGCCATGCCCACTACCCCGGCGGATCGAGCGGGTGCATACGTCGATTTCTTCCCCGCTCATACAGCCCTCCCCAAATGGCCGGAGCGTCGGCATCCGCATTGTCACTTTCGAGGCCTGCTCGGGCTTAACTACCGTTACGGCCCGCCGGATCGCTCAGCCGTCCAAGACGACCTTTGTCACGAGGCTCCGACCTTGCCAGTTGCCCGGCAAAGCCCTCGCCAGCTACCAGATCAATCGACAATTCTCTGGGTGGAATCCTCCTCCACTGGTGGTTCGCCCCTTCGGGGTGCACAGCCAACAGCTGACGTACTTTTTGCAGCGATGCTCACAGTTTTGGTTTGCCGTTGATAGCGATCCGCGCGTCAGCTGCGACCGCGACCACGCCGGACTGGCTCGATCGCACTCTGCGAAGCTGGATGCCCGCGCATACGCGCACCCACGAACCGGTCTGCGTCAGCTTGCCACATCGCCAGAAACGCTTGCCTAACGCTCTATCGTGTCTAGACATACAAACTGAGCAGTCTCCTCGTTGAGCTTGGCCCCGCCCGTGACGCAGGCGCTGATTTCATGCTCGGTGAGCGGCACGCTCTTGCTTTCGGGGCGAAAATCGCGACGTGGTTATTGAATCTGCAACAGGCAGAGGCTCTCAGACGCACGTAGGGACTGGGTGCGGCCGCCGCTCCATTTACTGCGAACGCAAAAGGCGTGTTTCTGCTGCCGCGCAAGCGCGCCGGTCGTGCGCGCGCCTCGCCGGACCGGCGCTAGGTCGGGGGGATAAGCTTTGATCGAACGTCCGAGATCTCCCTTGCGTGCACCGGCGCGCCGGGTGGTCGGCAAACCAGGGGCGGTGAGATGAGCACGATCTTCGAGCGCTATGGCGGTTTTGCCAAGGTCAGCCGTATTGTGTCGTCATTCTACGACAGAGTTCTGGAGTCGCCCGTGCTGGAGCCGTACTTCATAGAAATCGATATGCGCCGTCTAATCGACCATCAGACCAAGTTCATGGCCCAGGCGATGGGCGGTCCGGCGAGCTACACCAATCAGCAGCTTGAGCGCGCGCACAGTCACCTGCAAATCACCGCCGACGCGTTCGAGGAAATGCAAATGCTTCTTCGCGAGACCCTCGAGGATTTCGGGGTCGAGCGCGACGATGTCGAAGCTGTCATCGACGAGATCCTCAACCGCCGCAACCTCATCGTGACCAGCCGGTAGCGAAGCGCCCCATGCCGGACACCAATGCGCTCATAACGCAGATGATGCGGTCACTCAACATGGCGGCGGCAGCTGTGGACTGCCGGTCTCGGCAGATCGTGTTCGAGAACGCCAAGTTCTTCCAATGGTTTCCGCCGACGGAGAATCCTGACGCGCCGCTCGACGCGCGCGTCACCGGTCTCAACCTCGACGCCGCTATCAAACGGATCGAGAACGGCAGGAGCTATCGCGTCGAAACGGAAGTCAAGGCAGGTGCACGCACCGTTGCCGTGTCGATCGAAGCGCGCCCGCTGAGCCTCGATCGCGGCGAGGGCGAGGAAGCGGAAAAGCCTGTGCCTTTAATGATGCTGGAGTGCCACGATATCTCCAAGCAGCAGGAGAGCCAGTACATGCTCGAATCCTATTCCAAGCTTGCGGAAAAGAACGCGCGCGAACTGCAAAGGGAAAAGGAGCGCGTCGAGAAGCTGCTGCTCAACATCATGCCGCGTTCCGTCTTCGCGGAGCTGAGCGAATACGGCACCACGACGCCGAAGCTGTTCGATGACGCCACTGTGCTTATGCTCGACTTCGTCGGGTTCACCGATATGGCGATTTCGCGCGATCCCGGGGCGCTGGTAGCGGAACTCAACGATATCTTCTCGGCATTCGACCGTATCGTCGAGCTGTTCGGCTGCGAGCGCATCAAGACGATCGGCGACGCCTATATGGCGGTGTCCGGCCTGCCCGATGTGAACGCCGAGCATGCGGTCAATATCGCCAAGGTGGCGCTGCGCATGCGCCGTTATATCGAGCGGCGAAACGAATCTAACCCGAACCGCTGGCTCTGCCGTATCGGTGTCGCAACCGGCCCGGTGATCGGCTCGATGGTGGGCATTCAGAAATACGTCTACGACATTTTCGGGCCGGCCGTTAATCTGGCGGCCCGGCTCGAGGCCATATGCGAGCCCATGCAGATCCTGATCAACGACGCCGCGCGCCGGCAGATGCCGGACGAATTCGTCGTTTCCGACCTAGATGAAGCTGAAATTAAGGGCTTCGGCACGCAGGAGGTCTACTCACTGGATTACGAGCGCAGCATGGCGGCGCGCTTATGATGGCCAGCCCCCCTGACGCCCAGAAAGCAGACATCCGATGCCGTACCTAACCGGCACGTCAGGGTTCAAACTGCGCTTGTTGAGCATGAGAATCTCAGGTCGCTGTTGCACATGCGTTCGCCAGGTGCATCGTAGCGGATGCACATTGGCGCGCTCTGGCGAAGAGCCGCAATCCGAGCTTGCTGGCTGGTATCGAGGGAGAATGACTGGCCATGGCCGACATACTATCGTCCTTCCGGCGGAAGGAAGAGGTATGTTCCGGGCGTGGCGCGGACTTTTTGGTTGCCGACCTGAGTGGTCCGCTCAGTATTCCCATTGCACGCCGACGCCGACGGCGGTCTGGCCCTTGCGATCCACTTCGCCCTGGGCGCGGATGTGACGGGTCACGTCGATGTCGACCGAGACGCCGCTGTCTTCGGGCCGGCGGCCGGCCTTCACGCCCACGCTGATGCGCCGGTTGATCGCGCGTGAAAGCCCGACCTGCGGGTCGCCGCTACTGCCGACCGAGACGTCGATGCTGCTGACACCGAGGGCGCGGCGCACACGCTCGAACACGTCGCTGCCGCCGCCGGAAAACTGAGCGGCTACCTGCGCGACCTGCAGTGCCTGCGCCGGCGACAGCCCGCCGCTGGCCTTGTCGAACAGAAGGCGCGAGAGGATTTCGTCCGGCGGCAAAGCGGGGCTCGAGGTGAAGGCAAAGCGCGGCGCGTCGGCCGGGCCGCTGATGGTGATGGTGGCGGTGATGTCGGTCGTCTGGGTCTGCGCGACGAGATCGAGCTGCGGCGTCAGGCTGCCGGCGAAGCTGATGCGGCCTTGCGTGAAATCGAGCCGCGTGCCGGCGACCGACATTCGCCCGTGCCGCAGCTCAAAGCCGCCGACGGTCACCGGATTGGACAGCCGGCCGCGCAGCCGCAAGTGACCGCCGAGCTCGGCGTCGATGCCGCGGCCGTGCACGAACAGGTGGTTGGGCGCGCTGACGGCGAGATCGAGCGCGGCGTCGAAGGCGGGCTTACGGCCGGCGCGCGCTTTCGCCTTCGCTTCCATGGCGAGGCGTGCTGCAGCCTCCGGCGGAGCATCGACATGGCGGGTACCGGCGAGCGGTTGCAAGGTTGTCGGCAGGCGCTCGGGGATGCTGATATCCATGGAGACGATGTCAACGCGGCCGCCGATTTTCGGGTCGCGCGTGAGCGGACCCGATAGCGTCAGCGACAGGTTGGCAACCGCGGTCACCACGTCATTGGCGACGAGCTTGGCGTTGCGGCTGATGATGCGGATATTGCCGGGGAAGCCGGCGTCGGGCGCGACGCGCACGCTGCCCTCCGCCGAGATGGTGCCGGAGTCCCAAGTCTGCGCGGTCAACCGGTCGATCCGGATGGTATCGCGGTGGGCGCTGAGCCGGCCATTGATGTGTCTCAAGCGCACGCCGAGGCTGGCGTCCTGATAGCCGCCGTCACTGATGGTGGCGGTGCCGTCGACCTTCGGCCGCGCCAGGCTGCCGCGCAGGCGCATGTCGATGCGCGCTTTGCCGGTGAGCTGGCGCCCGCTCGCGGACAAGGTCTGGTTGACGGCGCCGAGATCGATTGGCCCGCGCAAGGTCAGGTCCAGGGCGTCGCCGGCGAGCGGCACGGTGCCCTTGGCGGTGAGCGTGCCGGCGCCGGCGGCGCGGATGGTGGCGTCGAGACTGGTGCGGTGGTTGGCGAGCCGTCCGGAAGCGGCGATGGCTATCGGCGGCAATCCATTGGCATGCGTCTGTGGCGTCACGAGCCGGTCGATGCGCAGCCGCCAGGTGCCGGTTGGTGCCTTGGCCGTGCCGGTGAGCTTGGCGTCGCCGTTCAAGGTGCCGGATATGCCCAGCTTCGGCATCACCGTTTCCGACACCGACAACGGCACGGATTGCGCACGCAACGACACGTCGAGCGTCTCGCCGAGACGACCATCGATGGCAAGCCGGCCGCGATCGAGCGCCAGCAGCAGCGATTTTGCCTCGACGCCGCTATCGCGGAAGGTGAGGGTGATGGGATGGGCGAGCGCGACGTGGTGCTTGCCGTGCCGGGCATCAAACGAGGCAAGATCGAGCCGGACCGGCGACGATGCATGCAGCTTGCCGCGCGCGTCGATGGCAAAGCCGCGAGCCCGCGCGGTCAGCGTGATAGCGCTGTCGTTGCCGGCGGCCTTTGCGTTCAGCCGTATCTGCGAAATATCTTCGCCGCCGAAGTGGGCGTGGTCGACGCTTATATGGCCGTCGATGATCGGGCGGCGATAGAGATCGCTCACGCGCATGTCGGCATCCAGCCGATCGAGGCGCCAGGCTCCGATCTTGATGGTATGCGCTTGCGCCGACAGCGTGGCGCTTTGGCCGCCATCGGTGACGGCCAGGGTCGTATCGGCGCGCAGCGTGCCCGACAGCTTGGTCAGCACCAACGGCGAGATGTCATCGAGATCCTGGGCGTTGATGGCGAGTCGGCCGGATGCCAGATCGTTCGAGCGAAGCGTCAGCGCGCCTTTGGCGGACACCGAACCGACGCGTAGGGCGAGATCGCTCAGATGCCAGCCGCCTTGCGCCTGTTTGGCGAGATCGAGCGTGCCTTCAGCCTGCTTGCCGCCGACCGAACCGGCGAGCTTGGCCTTGGCGGCAAGCTGTCCGGTCAGGTCGGTGGCGGTTGCTTGCAAGGTCAGGCGTGGGATCGGCCGCCCGAGGGCGCTGCCGTCGGTGACGGTGATGTCGATGTCGGCGTCCGGCTTGGTCACCGAGCCGGTCAGCCGGAGCTTCCCTTCGGCACGGCCGGTCAACCGTTTGTCGGCGTATTTTAGCTCCGGGATCGTGAGCTGGACATTGATGCCGGCGCCGTCGGCGGTGGCTTCGCCGTCGGCGCGCGCGCTGGCGTAGCGGCCGACCAGGCGCAGATTGCCGAAACCGTAGCCGCCGTGCGGCAGCTTGCGGATATTGCCGTTGAGCGTGAGCCGGCCTCCGGCAAGGCTGTCGATGGCGGCGATGCCGGTGGCGAACCTGTCGGCGCGCCCGTCGAGCCCGGCTTCGATGTGGCCGTCCTTGGGCACGCCGCTGAGCGACGCTGAAAGATCCAGCACGCCGGCGAGCTTGAGACCGGCGAGATCGCCGAAACGGGTAAGATCGTCCGCGTGGACTGTTAGGCGGCCGTGCAGCTCCGGTTCGCCGATGCGGCCGGTGAACGCGATATCGGCGGTCGGCGTGGTGAGGTGCGCATTCTCGACGTCGGCGACACCATTGTTCGCCGTGCCGGCGGCGTTCAGTGTGAGCGTCGTGCCGAGCGCGCGAGCCAACGCGGGATCACTTGGCGCAACGCCCGTCGCTTGCGCATGTGCGGTGAACGGGATGGGCGCCGACTTGATGGCGTCAGCAGCGGGTGTGGTGGCGAAGCGGGCGGTAAGCGTCTTCAGCTTGCCCTGCCGCGCGTCGACGTCCGTCGCGTCCAAATGGGCATCGACGCGCGGGCGCAGGATCGGACCCTTGACGCTGGCGTCGAAGGCGAGCTTGCCAAAGGCGATGTTGCCCGCAGCCGTCTTGCCACCGGCATTATCGAGCGCCTTGGCCGATATCGTCAGGTCGGCGACCTGCTCCGCCGACAGCGTGCCTTGCACAGTGAGGTGCGCGGTCTGCGAGGCGACGATGAGCGGCTTGATGGCGATGGCGCCGCTGTCGGCGAAGTCGATGGTGCCGTTGAGGCTAGTGGTGCCGGCAAAGACCGGCGCCGCCGGCGCCGGCAGCAGACGGGCGATGCGCGCCTTGAGATCGAGGGTCAGTTGGCGGGTGTCGGCGACCCGCCGCACATGGGCCGACCCGGTCGCCCCGATGTTCTTGCCCGCGTCGAATGTCAGTTGCGCGGCAAAGGCATCGAGCGTGCCGGAACCATCGAGGTTGAGCGAAAGCGGCGGCAGGTTCGGCACCTTCAGCGCGTGCACCACGAGCCCTCCGGCGGGCTCATTCGCCGTGAGTTTGAGGGTGAGGCTCTGCGTCTTCGGCACCAGCGCAAGCTGCGCGGTAGCGTTCCCGGGCGCGTCGAGCCGGTGCGCCTCGAACTGCAGGTTCAGCCCCTCGGATGGACTGCCGAGACTGGCGCTGCCGCTGGCGCTGAGCTGTGCGGCTTGTTCGACCACCGGTGCGCCCAGCGTCAGTTGCTTCAGCGCGAAAGCCTTGATCTGAACGCTCACCGGCACTTGCGGCAGGATCGGCTGGTCGCTGCCCGCCACCGCCTGCTCCGACGGCAGCGGCCGGCGCAGGATCTGCAAGTCGCCGGCCTCGAGTTTGTCGACCTCGAGCCGCTGGTGCAGCAAGAGCGCCGTGCGGCTCCAGACGATGCGCGCGGTGTCGAGCTTCAGCCATACGCCGTCGCGGTCGGCGATGGTGATGTTGTGAATGGTGGCGTTCGACGATAGCGCGCCATCGACCTGGCCGATCGACACTTGCGTCGTCGGCGTCGACAGCACGCGCGACAACAAACTCGCCAGCACGCCCTTGCTGTCGTCGGCGCTGCTGCCTGCGAGCGTCGAGGCGAGCATCAGCGTCGCCGCGATCGCGAGGACCGCAAGCGCACCGAAGATTGTCGATCGTTGCGCGCGCCGCATGTCAGAACGCCTGTCCATTACCGACGTAGATGCCGTAGCCGGCGTCGCCCGGACGTGGGTTGAGCGGCAAGGCCACATCGACACGAATGGGGCCGATGGCGGTATAGTAGCGGAAACCGAGACCCGCCGCGTAGCGCAGCGGCTCGCTGAAGTCCGGATACTCCGCGCGGAACGCCTGGCCCATGTCGAGGAACGGCACCAGGCCGATGGTGTCGGTCACCCGCCAGCGCGCCTCGAACGACGCCGTGAACAGGCTGCGGCCGCCGATCACCTGGCCGCTCGTGTCGAGCGGGCTCAGGCCCCGATAGCGATAGCCGCGCACCGAGCCGCCGCCGCCGGCGTAGAAGCGGTGATTGGCGGGAATGGCATCGAGCGACGCGCCGATGACCGAGCCGACGGTGGCGGGTCGAGCCTTGCGCATTGGTTTCCACCAGCCCGACCGACGAGCCGAAGAAGGTCGGATAGGCTGCGACGGAAGCGGTGACGCGGATACCCCGCGTCGGATTGAGCCGGTTGTCGGTGGTATCGTAGGTCACGGAGGCGGGCACGCCGATCAAGCGATAATCGATGGTACCGAGCGAGTCGGTCGTTTCGCCCTTCTCGCCAACGAGGCCGATCTGCACGGAAGATTTGTCGCTGAAGCGGTGGCGGATGGCGGCGCTCGCGAGGTTGCGCTTGACGGCGTAGCCACCGTACCGGTCGCCGCCGGTACGGTTCTTTTCGACCAGAGCGTTGAGCAACAGGTCGTTGCGCGTGCCGGCAAGCGCCGGCTTGACGAAGCTGGCCTTGAACCGGCCGCCGAGATCGGACCAGCCGAAGCTGTCGAGGCTGTCGATGAAGGACGAGTAGGTATGCGGCGGCAGGAACGCTTCGCCTTCGAAACGCAGGCTTTCGCCGCCGCCGAACACGTTGCGGTCCTGCCAATAGGCCTTCACGTCGGGACCGTCGAGGGTCGAATAACGCGCGCCGAAGCCGACGACATGACGCTTGCGGTCGGTGACGTCGACGTCGATCGGCAGCCGGCCATTGGCGTCGAGCGTCTTGGCTTCGCGGATGCGCACCGAACTGATTGCGGGAAGGCCGCCGAGAATGGATTGACGCGCCTCGGCGAGCTTGCGCGGCGAATAGAGCATGCCGGGCTCGATATAGACATGCGAGCGCACCACGCGCGGATCGACTTGCGATTGGCCGGTGATCTGGACCTTGCCGAACGCCGCGCGTGGGCCGGGATCGATGGCAATGGCGACATCCATTACCTGCTTGTCGTGGAAGACGATCGGCTTGGTGGCGGTGGCCTTGGCAAGTGGATGCCCGTTGCCGCGGAACCAGTCGACCAGCGCCGCGCGGCCTGCGCGAATATCGGCTGCACGGGCTGGATCACCGGCCGCAAGCTTGATCGCGCGTGACGGCAGGACGCTGGGCGGAAACGGCTTGCCGGTGCGGGCGTCGGTGATGCGGACGTGGCGCAGGTGGAACAGCGGGCCGGCTTTCACCGCGATCTGGATCGGCACCCGCTTGCGGCCCCGGTAGGCTTCCGCGGCAGCGGCG
>JARRNI010000072.1:0-10538 GCA_037385125.1 Pseudolabrys sp. | reverse complement strand
AGATCGCTCACGCCCTCGCCCACGGCGCTGACCACGCCGGAGAAATCGCGGCCGAGGATGTGCGGGAACTCCTTGATCTGGTAGACGCTGCCGCCGCGCCGGACTTTCGGATCGGCGCCGTTGACGCTGGCCGCGTGAACGTCGACCACGACCTCGCCCGGCCCCGCCACTGGATCGGGGGCGTCGCCGTAGCGCACCATCTCCGGCCCGCCGTGGCCGGTCAGCAGCATGGCTTTCATGGGAGTCCTCCGCTGGTCATGGACCTTACGATCGGCGCAAGAATTTGTAGCGCTTCGGTGGTCCCGTCCGATTCGCCTTTTTCGAAATCCGCTCCCGCCTGGCCCATCGTATTGGTGACATGCGCGAGGCAGAGCACCGCCTTGCCGCGGGCGCGTGCAAACGCATAGAGCGCCGCGGCTTCCATTTCCACCGCCAGCAGGCCTTTGGCGTGTGCGGCCGCGATTGCCTGCTCGGTTTCTCGAAACGGTGCGTCGGTGGTCCAGCTTGCGCCGACCTGAACGCGTAGGCCCGCCTGCTGCAAGCCCGCCATGGCCTTGGCAACGAGGTCGGGATGGGCTTCGGCAAATTCGTTCGGCGCGGCGTAATGGTAGCTAGTGCCCTCGTCGCGCAGCGCGCGGTCGATTACTACGAAATAGGGCGTCGGCGCGGCGGGCGTTATCTGGCCTGCGGAAGTGAGATTGATGAGCAGGCGGCAGCCGCTGGCAAACAGCTCCTCCGCGATAAGGACGGCGAAGGGAGCGCCGACCGCGCAGCCGATGATGCCGACCGTTTGGCCGGCCAGCGGGAAGGTAAAGAGCTCGGTGTGATAACAGGGCCAGTTCTCGAAGCGCACAGCGCGGCCAGATTTGCGCAGTCTGCGCAGAATGTCGCCATCGGGATCAAGGATGCAGACCGCGGGGACATGGGCGGCTGCCAGGCCCTTTTGCCGGCGCGCCTCCCGCCGCAGCGCATTGGGGGCGAATACCGACGCCGCCGTCGGCTCCTTATGGTCCAGGATGGGCGCGCCGGCGCCCATTGATTTGTCTGTATTCCGCGGCATTTTTAGTATCTCTGTGAGGACGCTGCCATCGTACAACAGCAAGGAGACGAATGGTCCTCCCCGGCTTTTTTCAAGGCACCGAAATGCCGTCCGGTTGGTGGGCGGCGCTGTGGCCCGATCCGGCCGCGGTGGTGGCGCAGGTCGGCATCGCCGCAGGCATGGAAGCCGTCGATTTGTGCTGCGGCGATGGCTGGTTCACCGTGCCGATGGTCGAGCGCGCGGCGCACGTCACCGCCATTGATATCGACCCGGCCATGCTGGACGCGGGGCGTGCCCACCTCGCGCAGCATGGCACTGCGAACTGCCACTTGGTCGAAGGCAATGCCGACGACATCGACGCGTTGCTCGCCCGCCCGGTCGATTTCTTGTTCCTGGCCAACGCCTTTCACGGCGTGCCGAAAAAGACCCGCCTCGCCGGCGCGGTGGGTCGGGCGCTTGGCACCCGAGGCCTGTTCGCCATCGTCAATTGGCACGCGCGCCCGCGCGAGGAGACGACGATCGCAGGCGAGCCGCGCGGACCGGCCAGCGAGCTGCGCATGACGCCGGAGGCCACACGCGCGGCTGTCGAGCCGGCGGGCTTTCGCTTGCACGATCTGGTCGAGCTGCCGCCGTATCATTACGGCGCGGTGTTCGAAAAAGCGTGAGCGCGCAGATCAAAATCAAATGTAGCGCCGCAGAGCAGGCAGCGCCTGCTGCACGCAGGCGGCGCCTTCCGCGATGGCCTCGGCGGCGCGATGAAATTCCATCAGCCCAATGGCGTGCAGCCGGGGCACCAGCATGACATGCGGCGGCTCGCCGGCGAGACGCGAGCGCGTGATCTGATCCTGCATGATGTTGATCGAGTTCGCGAGCACGTCGAAATAGCTGGGGCTGGCTTCCGGCGGCCGCAACAGTCTTGCCGCAATCACCGAAGCTTGGTCCCTGAGGCCTGAAGGAACTTGGTTCAAGAGGCGCTGAAAGAAATCCGGCGGGAATGGTCACGCCGCGCACCATGCTCGCGCGGCCTTCGAACGGCTCGACGATATCGCCATTGATATTGACCGCGATGACAATGTCGGCGCCTAGCGCGCGGCAGGCCGAGACCGGCACCGGATTGACCAGGCCGCCGTCGACGAGCCAGCATTCGCCATGGCGCACGGGGCTGAAGATACCGGGCAGCGAGATCGACGCGCGCACGGCGTCTTCGATCGGGCCTTCGCGCGGCCAAATCTCGCGGCCGGTTTCGAGATCGGTGGCGATGGCCGCGAACGCTTTGCCGTAACCTTCGATTTTGGCGGCGATGTTCAGCTTCTTGAGCAGGGCGACGATCTGCTCGCCGCTGATCAGGCCGCCGCCGCTCAGCCGCACGTCGAGCAGGCCGACGATGTTGCGCCAGGTGAGTTCGAGCGCGAACACCTTCAAGGTCGGGAGCTGGCCGGCGACATAGGCCGCGCCTAGCAGCGCGCCGATCGACGAGACACAGACGATTTCGGGGGTGGATGCCGGCATTATCCAGCGCCTCGAGCACGCCGATATGCGACCAGCCGCGCGCCGATCGGCTGCCGAGCGCGATGCCTATGCGAGGACGAGCCATGGGGATTTCCTTGCCGGTAGCGGGACGCAGCGATTGTAAGGCAATGACGGCCCCTTGACCCCTGACCTATCCCGGCGCTTCCGTGCGCGGCGATGACCGCAGAACGCGACACCATCTTCGCCCTCTCCTCCGGCCGCCCGCCGGCGGCCATCGCCGTCATCCGCATCTCAGGGCCGCGCGCGGGAGAGGCGTTAAAAAGTCTCACCGGGAAGGACGTCCCCGCCCCGCGCCATGCCGCCTTCGTGCGCGTGCGCGATCCCGAGACCAAGGCCGCCATCGACGAGGGCCTCGCTCTCTTCTTCCCCGGCCCGCGCAGCGAGACCGGCGAGGACGTCGTGGAACTGCAGCTCCATGGCGGGCGCGCGGTGATCGCCGCCGCCCTGGCCGCCCTCGGCAAGGTCGAGGCGTTGCGCCCGGCCGAAGCGGGCGAGTTCACCCGCCGGGCCTTCGAGAATGGCAAGCTCGATCTCACCGCGGTCGAGGGCCTGGCCGACCTGGTGGCGGCCGAGACGGAAGGCCAGCGCGCCCAGGCGCTGCGCCAGATGCAGGGGTGGCTGGGCAAGCGGGCGGAGAGCTGGCGCGAGCGGCTCACCCGCGCGTTGGCGCTGGTCGAGGCGCGCATCGATTTTGCCGACGAGGCCGACGTGCCGGAGGATTTGGTTCAGCCGGCATTGGTAATTGCGCACGAGCTGGTAGGCGAGATCGAACAGGCGCTGGCCGACGGCCATCGCGGTGAGCGGTTGCGGGAAGGCCTGGTGGTTGCCATCGCCGGCCCGCCCAACGCCGGCAAGTCCACTTTGCTCAACCGCATCGCGCGGCGCGAGGCGGCAATCGTCTCGCCGTACGCCGGCACCACCCGCGACGTGATCGAGGTGCATCTCGATCTTGCCGGGCTACCGGTGACCCTGCTCGACACCGCCGGCGTGCGTGAAACTGACAATCTTGTCGAGATGGAAGGCGTGCGCCGCGCCCGCGAACGGGCGGCGGCGGCAGACCTCGTGCTGTGGGTGGTGGACGCGCGCGATTCTGGGTTCATAAGCGCAGCCGCGCACCAGGCTGAGGGCGAAATGGCGCGGCCCGCTCACCTGGCCATTGCGGAGGACGCGCGCAGAGCGGATGTCCGGAATCCAGGGGCCCTGACCGTTGCGGCTCCTGAAACTGGCGCTGGATCCCGAGCTCGCTCTTCCGGCCGGACGAAGAACGACAAGAACTCATCCGAGGAGGCCACGTCTTCTCCCCCCGACCAAGGCGCGCACCTGATCCACCCGCCTATGTGGCTGATTCGTAACAAGATCGACCTGTTACCCGATGCGCGAAGGAATGAATCTGTTTTACTTTCGCGCGGCCGAAGAAATGAACCGATAGAGCGATCTAACGACGAGTTAAAAAGCATAGTTAACAAAACCTTAGCGCGAAGTAATGAAGCATCGTTCGCTAGAAATGAACCGCAATTCGTAGTATCGGCCACCACGGGCGAAGGTTTAGAGTCACTTTTCGCTGCCCTAGCACACTACGCCGAAGACTTTCTGGCCGGCGCCGAACCGGCCCTGGTGACTCGCGAACGCCATCGCCGCGCGCTAGAAGAGAGCCTGGCGGCGCTGCGCCGGGCGCTGGCGCTGGAACTCGCCGGCCGCGAGGACCTGCTGGCGGAGGAGCTGCGCATCGCCGCCCGCACCCTCGGCCGCCTGATGGGCCGGGTGGACGTCGAAGACATTCTGGACATGATTTTCCGCGATTTCTGCATCGGCAAGTGACCGGGCTGCGGCTGGACGGCCATGTGGCAAACGGCCGCCGTGGCAACGGGTCGTCTCGACCGCGCGGCCAGCTTGTCCGAGCCTTGGTGCGGGGCAGCAATCGGGCCGGGCTGGTCAAAGGCAAAGGGAGCGAGATGTCCGAACCGCCCGCATGGAAAAAGGCGCTACGCGAGCCGAATGCGATCGGCTGGATTGCCTTTTTCTTCCTGGCGGTGGCGATCGGTGTGGGCTCGATTTATTTCGGCGGTTCCGAGCCGGCGGGGCAGCACGGCCAGCACGCCGCCAAATAGGCTCAGCCGAACGGCAACACGGATGTTGGACGGATCGGAGTCATGGCCGATGGCGTTTGCGCCACCTCGTTGGCCGTGTTTCACGTGGAACATGCCGGAATCGCGATGTCTTTGACCGCCCCGGCCCCCTCCGCTACATACCCCGCATGGATCGTTTAGACGTCATCGTGATCGGTGGCGGCCACGCCGGCTGCGAAGCCGCCGCAGCCAGTGCCCGCATGGGCGCCAAGACCACTTTGGTGACGCATCGCTTCGCCACTGTCGGCGCCATGAGCTGCAATCCCGCCATCGGCGGTCTCGGCAAAGGGCACCTGGTGCGCGAGGTCGATGCGCTCGATGGTCTCATGGGCCGCGTCGCCGATGCCGGCGGCATCCAGTTTCGCGTGCTCAATCGCCGCAAGGGCCCGGCGGTGCGTGGGCCGCGGGCGCAGGCCGACCGCAAGCGCTATGCGCAGGCGATGCAGACGGCGCTCCGCGTCGCCTCCAATCTGACAGTCATCGAAGCGGAAGCCGATGATCTACTCATCGCGAATGGGCGCGTGCGCGGAATCAAACTGGGCGACGGCCGCGAAATTTTTGCCGGCGCGGTCGTACTCACTACCGGCACGTTTTTGCGTGGCCTCATCCATATCGGCGAAAAGAAAATCCCGGCCGGCCGTGCCGGCGAGGCGCCCGCGCTTGGCCTGTCACGTACGCTCGATGCCATCGGCTTCGCGCTCGGCCGCTTGAAGACCGGGACGCCGCCGCGCCTCGACGGACGCACTATCGACTGGCCGGCCTTGCAGATGCAGTCGGGCGACGATCCGCCCGAGCCGTTCTCGATGCTCACGACGCAGATTGCGAACCGCCAAATCGAATGCGGCATCACGCGCACCACGCCGGCGACGCACGACATCATCCGCGCCAATGTGCATCGCTCGCCGATGTATTCCGGCCAGATCGAAAGCAGCGGGCCGCGCTATTGTCCGTCGATCGAAGACAAGATCGTCAAGTTCGGCGAGCGCGACGGCCATCAGATCTTTCTCGAGCCGGAAGGGCTCGACGATCATACGGTCTATCCGAACGGCATCTCGACCTCGCTGCCGGAAGAGGTGCAGCATGCATTGGTCGCGACTATTCCCGGACTCGAGAAGGCGCAATTCGTCCGGCCTGGCTATGCCATCGAATATGATTACGTCGATTCGCGCGAGCTACACCCGACGCTGCAGACGAAGCGGCTGCGCGGGCTGTTCCTAGCCGGCCAGATCAATGGCACCACCGGCTATGAAGAGGCTGCGGCACAGGGACTTCTGGCGGGTCTGAACGCGGCGGCGCTAGCCGGCGGCGGCGATGAAATCGTGCTCGATCGCGCCGAAGCCTATATCGGCGTGATGATCGACGACCTCGTCACGCGCGGTGTTTCCGAGCCCTATCGCATGTTCACGTCGCGCGCCGAATATCGTCTGCAGTTGCGTGCCGACAATGCCGATCAGCGTTTGACCGACAAGGGCATTGCGCTCGGCTGCGTCGGCAGCGAGCGCGCGCAATTCCACACGAAGAAGAGCGCGGCGCTGAACGATCAGCGCGCTTTCGCCAAGTCCGTTTCGCTCACGCCGAAAGAGGCCGAGCGCTACGGCGTAACTCTCAACAAGGACGGCCAGCGCCGCACGGCGTTCGAGATGCTGTCGTATCCGACTATCTCGCTTAATGATCTCGCGCGCGTGTGGCCGCGCTTCGGTGAGCTCGATGCCAAGATTGCCGAGCAGATCGAGATCGATGCGAAGTACGAGGTCTATCTCTCGCGCCAGGCGGCGGACGTTGCGGCCTATCGGCGCGACGAAAGCTTCGCGCTGCCGGACGATCTCGATTACGCGTCGCTGCCAGGACTCTCGAACGAAGTGAAGCAGAAGCTGCAGATGCATCGGCCGCGCACCATCGGCCATGCCGGCCGCATCGACGGCGTAACGCCGGCGGCGCTCACGCTCATCGTCGCGCATGTGAAGCGCGGCAAAAAGCAAATCGCGAAGTCGGCGTGAGCAAAAGCGCACAGCGCACTCTCGATCTCACGGCCGACAAGAAACGCGCGCTCGCACTCACGCCGGTTTCACGTGAAACGCAGGAACGACTCGAAGCATTCGTCGCGCTGCTGTTGCAGTGGCAAGGCCGCATCAATTTGATCGCGCCGTCGACGATTGCGAATGTGTGGACGCGGCACGTCGCCGACTCGCTGCAGCTCGTCGCGCTGGCGCCGCAGGCGCGGGTGTGGGTGGACTTCGGATCGGGTGGCGGATTTCCAGGAATCCCGATCGCCTGTGCGCTCGCCGATGTGCCCGGCGCCATGGTCCATCTCGTCGAAAGCAACGGTAAAAAAGCCGCGTTTCTGCGCGAAGCAGTGAGAATCACTCAGGCGCCGGCCAAGGTGCATCAGGCGCGGGTGGAGAATTTTGGGGACAGCTGGCGCGGCCCGGCCGACGCGGTTACCGCCAGGGCCCTGGCCCCGCTGAAAACCTTGTGCGATCAGGCGTTTCCTCTGCTCTCCCGGGGTGCCGTCGCCCTGTTCCCTAAGGGGCAAGATGTAGAGGCCGAATTGACCGAGGCCGCTAAATATTGGACTATTAAGGCTGAAAGAGTACCCAGCAAGACCAGCCCAGAGGGCTGTATTGTGGTGGTGCGGGGTCTCGCGAAGGCGAAGCTGTGAATTCTCGTCGTCATCCTGAGGTGCGCGCGTAGCGAGCCTCGAAGGATGACGGTGAAAGCCAGATGAAACCAGCCAAAGGCCTAGCCCAATGACTGATACGTCAACCACCGATCCCGACGATCCGCAGGTCGTTCCTTTCGGCAAACCGCCGGTGCGGCCCGAGCCTGCGGCCCGGCCGCGCGTGCTGGCCATCGCCAACCAGAAGGGCGGCGTCGGCAAGACCACCACCGCCATCAATCTCGGCACCGCGCTCGCTGCCATCGGCGAGCATGTGCTGGTCGTCGATCTCGACCCGCAGGGCAACGCCTCAACCGGGCTCGGCATCGACCGCAAGGCGCGCGGCACCTCGACCTATGACGTGCTGACCGGTGAGAAGCCGATGCGCGACGCGGTGCTGGCAACAGCAGTGCCGCAGCTCTTCATCGCGCCGTCGACCCTGGATCTCTCAGGCCTGGAACTGGAGATTGGCCAGCAGCGCGACCGTGCCTTCCGCCTGCGCTCGGCCCTCAACGCGCTCAATGCCGGCGAGCGCAGCCACGACTTCTCTTACGTACTGGTGGACTGCCCGCCCTCGCTCAACCTCCTCACGGTCAACGCCATGGCGGCGGCGGACTCGATTCTGGTGCCGCTGCAATGCGAGTTCTTCGCGCTCGAGGGCCTGTCGCAGCTCTTGAAGACGGTCGAGCAGGTGAAGACCAACCTGAACCCCAAGCTGTCGATCCACGGCATCGTGCTCACCATGTTCGACTCGCGCAACAATCTCTCCGGCCAGGTAGTAGCCGACGTGCGCCAGTTCATGGGCTCTAAGGTCTATGACACGATTATCCCGCGCAACGTGCGCATCTCGGAGGCGCCTTCCTACGGCAAACCGGTGCTGGTCTACGATCTCAAATGCGTCGGCAGCGAAGCCTATCTGCGCCTCGCCACCGAGATCATCCAGCGCGAGAAGGAGCTCAAGGCGGGGTGACTTCTTTTTTGTCGCCGTCATCCTGAGGTGCGAGGCGCGTTCCGCGCCGAGCCTCGAAGGATGATCGGCCCGGACCGTCACCCTTCGAGGCTCGCTTCGCTCGCTCGTCAGGGTGACGGATCAAACTCAGAATAAGAAAAGGAACTTAGCGTGGCGACAGGTTCAGGAGCGGCGGGGATGGCGGATCACATGCGACTAGGGCGCGGGCTGGCGGCGCTGATCGGCGACGTCGGTGACGAAAACGCCGCCACCGAGCAGCAACAGTATGGGCGCAAGCCGCGGCGCGCACCGATCGAAAGCTTGGCGCCCAATCCGCGCAACCCGCGCCGCAACTTCACCGAAGCGGAGCTGGAGGAGCTGGCCGCCTCGATCAAGGAGCGCGGCATCATCCAGCCGATCGTGGTGCGCCAGGTTGGCGGCGAAAAGGACGGCTACGAGATCATCGCCGGCGAGCGGCGCTGGCGGGCGGCGCAGCGCGCTGGCCTGCACGATGTGCCGATCGCCATCGTCGATGCGAGCGACGCGCAGTCGCTGGAATTCGCCATCATCGAGAACGTGCAGCGCACGGACCTTAATCCTATCGAGGAGGCCGCCGGCTATGTGGCGCTGATGGAGCAGTGCAACCACACGCAGGAAGAGGTGGCCAAGATCGTCGGCAAGAGCCGGCCCTATATCGGCAACATGGTGCGGCTGTTGAAGCTGCCGGACGCCGTCAAGAACCTGGTGCGTCAGGGCAAGCTCACGGGCGGTCACGCACGCCTGCTCGTCGGCCACGCCAACGCGCAAGTGCTCGCCGAGATGGCGATTGACGAAGGCTATAGCGTGCGCCAGCTCGAAGAATGGGTTCGCGAGGAGACGGCCAAGCCCGGCGACGCGACCTTCGATGCCATGCAGAAAAAGAGCCGCGCCGCAACGGCCAAGGACGCCGACACCCGCGCACTAGAGCGGCGGCTCTCGGATGCGCTCGGGCTCGACGTGAGCATCGACCACAAGCCGTCCGGCGCCGGCGCGCTGCATATCAAGTATCGGGATCTGGATCAGTTGGATGCGGTGTTGAAAAAGTTGGACCGGGGTTGAACTCAAGCGATGGTTCAAAATGGTGGCCCATACACTTTTCAGCAACTCGCCACGCGGCCGAAAAGATTTTACGATAAACTTCTTTTACGGGCAGTCCTCTGGAGTGAAAGCGGCGCAACCTGCATGTCCGTTTTTCTCGGATCCAAAACCGCTCGAAATTCTTAAAACTGCCGGATGTGAACGCGTCCAGCTAATTGTTCGTCTATGCCGATTTACGTCACCAACCGCGCTTATCAAAGCAACCGAATTTGGCAACGTGGTAATGCGCCTTTTCACCTCGGATTCCTTTCACGCGAAATTCTATATACTCGGAACAAAGGCAATTGTGGACTCCGCAAATCTGACCGCAGCGGGCCTGAACTCTAATCGTGAGCTTTCACTATTAGTCACGGATGAGCACGAAGACTTTGATGAGATTCCAGTACTGTTCGACTAGCTGTGGCAGCGTGCTTCGGTGTTGAGTGGCGACGTCCTTGACAGATTTTCTAAATGGCATCGCGATTTTCGAATCGACCGTGAGCCAGCGATCGAAGGGATTGAAGGCGCCTCGCCTCAAACCGTAAACGTCGCGACGAAGATTGTCACAACAGAGCGTAGCTATTTGGAGACCTATAGACATATATACTATGAGGTTCTTCTCCCTGCCCATCGAAGAATAAAAGAAATTTATCATGGTATCAGAAGACATCCCGATTTCGTAGGATGCCCACTTGAATGCGAATTAGACCGCTTCCTAAGTTGGATAAAGCTAACATTCACTACTGACGAGAAATTAGAAGAAAACCCTATCCGACGCCACGATGACCTCACCGAGAATGTCCGACTCTATGTCCGAAAATGGCTCGAAAGCCGACAAAATACTGACGACGACCGCGTCGCACGAATTGAGAAACTGAAGCAAATCTTTGCAGACGAAACCGTGCTATTAAGTACAAGCTTCGCGAATTTGACCGACGCGCTCTTAGGCTGCGCCGCATTTGACGAACAACTCAGATTCACAAAAGGCGGCCAGGAAGCTCTTATACCAACGGTTCTGTTTTCTGACTCTCCGGGGATTCCGGCGTGGCGCGATTAATGATTCATTGGCGCGAGGAGGATTCGCGCCATGGCATCAGCGGTCAAATTGCGGACGGACTTTAC